>NZ_JBFBBE010000079.1:0-43133 GCF_040682555.1 Streptomyces sp. NPDC051172 | reverse complement strand
ATTCTGGACAATCACAAGCACAGCCAGGACCCCAGCGTCCACCCGCGGCTGGCCGGCCCCGTGGCGGGGGCCCCCCCCGCGCGGGCGCCGCACAGCCCCCCGCCGCGCAGGCGCCCGCCCCCGTCGCCACCCCCATGACCAGCGGCCCCGGCGGCGGCCAGCACTCCTGGGCGCAGCAGGTCCACCGGCTCGCGGGCGCCGACGAGGACCAGCCCGTGGCCCCCTGGAAGCCGCCGGTCGAGGACATCTTCCAGGCGGCCGCCAGGCGCCAGGCGGCGGCCCGCCCCGCAGGCCTCGGCAAGCGGCTGGCCGCCCGGCTGCTGGACACCGTCGTCCTCGCGGGCGTCACGGCCGTGGCCGCCGTACCGCTCGGCGCCAAGGCGGTCGACCACGTCAACCAGAAGATCGACGAGGCCAGGCTCTCCGGCCAGACCGTGACCGTCTGGCTGCTGGACGGCACGACCTCGGTGTACCTGGGCATCATCCTGGCCGTCCTGCTCGGCTTCGGCGTCCTCTACGAGGTGCTGCCCACCGCCAAGTGGGGCCGCACCCTCGGCAAGAAACTGCTGGGCCTTGAGGTGCGGGACATCGAGGCGCACGAGCCGCCGACCTTCGGCGGGGCGCTGCGCCGCTGGCTCGTGTACAGCGTGCCCGGCCTGCTCGGCATCGGGGTCGTGGGCGTCCTGTGGTGCCTGTTCGACCGTCCGTGGCACCAGTGCTGGCACGACAAGGCCGCGGGTACGTTCGTCGCGGGCTGAGCGCATACGACGTATGCACCGGCCGATTCGGTACTCCGGACGGCCGTCCGCCGGATGCGGAGCCGGGTGGTTCGCGGTCCACTCGGGCCATGAGCAGCGAACCGCCCCCCGGATCCGGCGGACCGCCGGAGGACGACCCGTTCAGGAAGCCACCGTACGACGCCCCCGGCGGCGGCGGGCAACCCCCGCCGTACGCCGGACAGCCCCCGCCGTACGGAGGTGACGCCCACGGCGGCGGCCAGTACCCCACCGACCCCCTCGCCGGTATGCCCCCGCTCGCCGACAGCGGCAGGCGCACGCTCGCCCGGATCATCGACCTGATCCTCGTGGGCATCGTCGTCTGGCTGCTCACCTGGGCGTTCAACGTCCACGAGTACGACGTGAACGGCAACAACCTCTCCTACACCAAGTCCTTCGCGCAGTCGGTGATCGCCGCCGTGCTCTACATCGGCTACGACACGTATCTGATCAGCAGGACGGGACAGACGCTCGGCAAGAAGTGGCTGGGCATGCGCGTCGCCGACCTCGACAACGGCTCCACGCCCTCCGTGCAGACCTCCCTGACCCGCGCGGCGGTCCTGTGGATCCCGTTCGCTTTCTGCTGCGCCTGCATCTGGACCGCCATCTCGGGCGGCTGGAGCTACTTCGACCGCCCCTACAAACAGGGCCTGCACGACAAGGCCGCGAAGACGGTCGTGGTCAGCACAAGTTGAGCAGGCCGGCCCCTCCGAAGCGGCCTGCGGTGCGGGAGCGCCCAAAAGGTGCGCGGGCCGTATCAATAGGCGGCTCCGCCGCGTGGGAGCGACCGGCCACGATGGCGCCGCAGTCGACCGACGGCCGTATCGCGTTCAGGAAGCGGCGCGCTCCCGTACCGGCTCGGAAGCCGCTGCCGCGACCGGCACGGGCGCCTCCTCCGCAACCGCCGGAGGCTGCTGCACCGCAACGACCCTCGGCTTCGGCAGCGGAACCGTCATGGCGACCAGAAGCCCGAGGGCGAGTGCCGCGAAGGCGATGACCGCGATCCCGACGCCCGAACTCGTCTGCGACAGCAGCAGCATGGCGAGCGTCGAGAAGATCACGGTGCACGAACCGTAGACGAGCTGGGCGGGCGTCGGACGAGGCATGGCAATCGTGTCCTCGGAAGTGGGGGTACACGGGGGAGTCGGCCTGGTTTTCTGCCGATTTCCGGGCAGTCCGCCAACCGACTCTAATCGCGTGCATGCCCGAGTGGAACGAACGGTAAGCGTGACCTAACCGACAGGGCCGGTGCACAGGGGGCGCACGGAGTCATGGCGTCCATCAAGTGGACGTTCGAACGCGCCGGTCAGGGTGTCCGTAAAGCGGACCCCAACTCCGCATAGTGCAATTGTTGTGTCCAAGTCAAGGTCTGTTTTTTCTTACCGACCTCTAGTCAAATTGCGTCACTTGACTTGCCACCTTGACCAAGAGGAACTCAAGTGACTCCAAAACCCTGGACGTTCAGAGCAACCGCGGTCGGCGTCGCGCTCGCGGCGGCCACCGCCACGTTCTCGACGTTCGCCGTGGCCCAGGCCGCCGACCCTGCCGGCGCGACGCCCGCCCGTGACCGTCATGACCCGGCGGCGGTCAAGAGCCTGGAGCAGGACGACCTCGACGGTCCGCTCTCCAAGACCCGGGATGCCCAGCGCCAGGAGGCCCTGAACCAGGTCATATCCGGCCGGGCCCAGGTCAGGGACCGGGACGGTTCACAGGTCGTCCAGCTGAAGGGCAGGAAGGGCGACAGCAAGTACGTGGAGCTGGGCCGGGAGAAGACCGACAAGATCTTCACGATCCTGGTCGAGTTCGGCGACAAGATCGACAGCACCTACGGCGGCACGGCGGGCCCCGCGCACAACCGGATAGCCCAGCCCGACCGGGCGAAGGACAACTCGACCGCCTGGCAGGCGGACTACAACCGGCAGCACTTCCAGGACCTCTACTTCGGTACCGGCACCGACTCCATGAAGTCCTTCTACGAGAAGCAGTCCTCGGGTCGCTACTCGGTGGACGGCGAGGTCGCCGACTGGGTCAAGGTCCCCTACAACGAGGCCCGTTACGGCAACAACGCCTGCGGCTCCACCAACTGCCCCAGCGTGTGGAACGTCGTCAGCGACGGCGTCACCGCGTGGGTCGCCCAGCAGAAGGCGGCAGGCAAGTCCGACGCCGACATCAAGGCGGACCTGGCGAAGTTCGACCAGTGGGACCGCTACGACTACGACGGCGACGGCAACTTCAACGAGCCCGACGGCTACATCGACCACTTCCAGATCGTGCACGCCGGCGAGGACGAGTCCGCGGGCGGCGGCGTCCAGGGCAAGGACGCGATCTGGGCACACCGCTGGTACGCCTTCGGCTCCGACACGGGTGTCACCGGCCCCACGGGCAACAAGCTGGGCGGCGCGCAGATCGGCGACACCGGCATCTGGGTCGGCGACTACACCATCCAGCCGGAGAACGGCGGACTCGGCGTCTTCGCCCACGAGTACGGCCACGACCTGGGCCTGCCGGACCACTACGACACCACCAACGCCGGGGAGAACTCGACCGGTTTCTGGACCCTGATGTCCAACGGGTCCTGGCTCGGCCGCGGCGAGGACGCCATCGGTGACCTGCCGGGCAACTTCAACGCCTGGGACAAGCTGCAGCTGGGCTGGCTGAACTACGACACGGCGAAGGCCGCGACGAAGTCGAAGCACAAGCTGGGCGTCGCCGAGTACAACACCAAGAACAAGCAGGCGCTGGTGGTCTCGCTGCCCGACAAGGCGGTCACCACCGACGTGGTCACCCCGGCGCAGGGCGCGTCCCAGTGGTGGAGCGGCAGCGGCAACGACCTCAGGAACACACTGACCCGGTCGGTCGACCTCACCGGCAGGTCCAAGGCCGCCCTCACCCTCGACGGCTACTACGACATCGAGGCGAACTACGACTACCTCTACACCGAGGTGTCGACCGACGAAGGCGCCAACTGGACCCCGCTCGACGGCACGGTGGACGGCCAGGCGATCCCGCGTGACGGCAGCGGCAAGCCGGCGCTGACGGGCACGGTCGACGGCTACAAGAAGCTGTCCTACTCACTGGACGCCTACGCGGGCAAGAAGATCGGCCTGCGCTTCCGCTACCAGACCGACGGCGGTGTGGCGCAGAAGGGCTTCGCGGCCGACGAGATCACGGTGACCGCTGGGGGTACCCCCTCTGGGGGAGGCACGGCGCTGTTCAGCGACAACGCCGAGAGCGCGGACCCGGGTTGGACCGCCACCGGTTTCTCCCGCATCGGTGCGTCCTTCACCAAGGACTACAAGCAGTACTACATCGCGGAGAACCGCCAGTACGTGTCGTACGACAGGACCCTGAAGGTCGGCCCGTACAACTTCGGCTTCTCGGCGAGCCGTCCGGACTGGGTGGAGCACTACCCCTACCAGAACGGCCTGTTGATCTGGAAGTGGGACACCTCGCAGCAGGACAACAACACCAGCCAGCACCCCGGTGTCGGCCTGGTCCTGCCCGTCGACTCGCACCCGACGGCGCTGAAGTGGTCCGACGGCACGCTGATGCGCAGCCGTATCCAGTCCTACGACTCTCCGTTCAGCCTTTACCGCACGGACGGCATCACGCTGCACAACGCGGACGTCGTAACGACGCTCCCGTCGTCGAAGGGCGTGCCGGTCTTCGACGATCATGCGAGCACGTACTACGACGACGCGACCCCCTTCGCCGGTGTCAAGATCACTGACACCAACACCAAGATCAGGATCGTCAAGGAGGCCAAGGATGGCTCGACGATCAAGGTCGAGGTCGGCCCTGCGGTGAAGTAGTCGGTATTTCTGCAGGTCAGAGGCGTATCGGCGGTGACCCCCTGGCGGGTCGCCGCCGATCGTGTTTAGGTGCGTCCTGTGCTTCCCTTATTGACACCGGTAACGACATCGACTCGCACGGGGGTGTGACTGCATGGCCGCAGGAGGTTTCTGCAAGCTGCCGACAGGCAGCGTGGTGGTGGCGCTGAACCTGCCCAGCCCCACCGCCGACGGCACGGGCTGCATACGCTTCCTCGTCCACGCCCAGAACCGGGCGCGCGCCCTGACCAGGCTGCGCAACCTGGGCATGCGGGCGGTGTACCTGCGCGGCAACGCCGCCCCGCCGACCCCGGACGAGATCACCGCGGTCCTGCACCACCCCGACGGCCTCATATGGCGCACGGCACCTGACAACGGTGTCGTAGTCGGCCCGCAGGAGCTGTGGCACCCCGTCAGGGCATTGCTGAGGCAGCGCATCGAAGGGGCGCGGGGAACGGCGCGACCAGCCACATTGGACCTGTAAACGCCGGACAGCCCATCGTGGCACCCCAGAGCGCAAACGCTCAGGCAACCACAGGCTTCCCGGACAACTCCACACCCGCCGAGCGCAGCTCTTCGAGGGCCCGCTCGGTGGTGTCCTCGGCCACCCCGGCGGTCAGGTCGAGCAGCACCTGGGTGCGAAACCCCTCCCTCACGGCGTCCAGCGCGGTAGCGCGCACGCAGTGGTCGGTGGCGATCCCGACGACGTCGACCTCGCCGACCTCCCGGGCGCGCAGCCAGTCGGCGAGCTTCACGCCGTGCTCGTCGTCCCCCTCGAATCCGCTGTACGCCGCCGCGTACGCCCCCTTGTCGAAGACGGCGTCGATCGCCCCGGAGGCGACGGCGGGCGCGAAGTTCGGGTGGAAGCCGACACCCTCGGTGCCCGCGACGCAGTGCGCGGGCCAGGAGTGCCGGAAGTCGGGGTTGTCGGCGAAGTGGCCGCCGGGTGCGATGTGGTGGTCGCGGGTGGCCACCACGTGCTGGTAGCCGGAGCCGCCCGCCTGCCCGATCAGCTCGGTGATGGCGGCGGCAACATCGGCACCCCCGGCCACGGCGAGGCTGCCCCCCTCGCAGAAGTCGTTCTGGACGTCAACGACGATCAAGGCGCGGCGCATGGTGGTTGTCCTTCTCGACGATGGGGTCGGGGGAGGGGTGCGGGCCCGGCCATTGAACCTCCGAGCGTATTGAGTTCCCGCCCGGTAGGGGAGGGGGCGTCACGGGGCGTATCCGGCGGCACCAGCTTTAGCTACCCGAGCGCCCGTGCACGTACTCCGTCGGAATGACCGGTTCGCCGCGCGAGAGCTGGGTCGCGGACAGCGGCAGATTGGCGCGCGCGGCCGTGTGCCGGTCGCGTACGACGTCCAGCGGCTCGCGCGCCACCACGTCACCGCCCTTGACCAGTTCGACCAGCAGCTGCAGGTCCGCCAGCTCGGCCGGGACGATGCCGGTGCCCACGACCTCGGCCTCCGCGACGCCGTCCGCGTCGAGGCGCCGCGCGGCCCACTTGCGGCCGCCGACGGACGTCTTGCCGCCGCTGGACTTCTTCGCCACCGGCACCAGTGGCGCCTTCGGGTCGGCGGACTCGGCGCGGGCGACCAGCTTGTACACCATCGAGCAGGTCGGGTGCCCGGACCCGGTGACCAGCTGCGTTCCGACGCCGTACGCGTCCACGGGCGCCGCGGCCAGCGAGGCGATGGCGTACTCGTCGAGGTCCGAGGTCACGATGATCTTCGTGGCCGTCGCACCCAGCTCGTCCAGCTGCTGTCGCACCCGGTGCGCGACCAGCAGCAGGTCGCCGGAGTCGATGCGCACGGCACCCAGCTCGGGCCCGGCGATCTCGACGGCCGTGCGGACCGCCTCGGCGACGTCGTAGGTGTCCACGAGCAGGGTGGTGTTCCGGCCCAGCGAGTTCACCTGGGCCTGGAAGGCGTCCCGCTCGCGGTCGTGCAGGAGGGTGAAGGCGTGCGCGGAGGTGCCGACGGTCGGGATGTTGTAGCGGAAGCCGGCCGCGAGGTCCGAGGTGGACGCGAAGCCGCCCACGTACGCGGCGCGGGAGGCGGCGACGGCGGCGAGCTCGTGCGTACGCCGGGCGCCCATCTCGATCAGCGGGCGGTGCCCGGCGGCCGAGGACATCCGGGAGGCGGCCGCGGCGATCGCGGAGTCGTGGTTGAGGATGGAGAGGATCACCGTCTCCAGCAGCACGCACTCGGCGAACGACCCCTCGACCCGCATGATCGGCGAGCCCGGGAAGTACACCTCGCCCTCCGGATAGCCCCACACGTCACCGGAGAAGCGGTAGGAGGCGAGCCACTCGAGGGTCGCCTCGTCGACGATGTTCCGCTCGCGCAGGAAGCCCAGGACGCCCGCGTCGAAACGGAAGTTCTCCACGGCGTCCAGGACCCGCCCGGTGCCGGCCACCACTCCGTAGCGCCGCCCTTCCGGCAGCCGCCGGGTGAAGACCTCGAAGACGCTTCGCCGTTCGGCCGTACCGGCCTTGAGGGCGGCCTGCAGCATCGTGAGCTCGTACTGGTCCGTGAAGAGCGCCGTCGAGGGAACGTCCACCGGCAGCCCAAGGTCCGCTACGTCCACCACAGCTCTCCTAGCTATGACTCTTCGGGTGCCCCCAGGTCGGCCGGGGGTTCGGGGGTTGTCCCCCGATGTGTGCAGCATGGCAAGGGATGCTACACCCCTTTACGTCAGTGTGACGATTTGTGGGGCCCGTGGCAGCATGGGCTGTGTGACGTCACCCGCTCCCCTTGAGATCGAACGCACCGAATCCGCGGAAGAGGTCTTCGCCGTACCCGAGCCGGACGTCCCCTGGGTCACGATCGTCCACAACGACCCGGTCAACCTCATGAGCTATGTGACGTACGTCTTCCAGACGTACTTCGGCTACACCAAGGACAAGGCCACCAAGCTCATGCTCGATGTCCACCACAAGGGCCGGGCGGTCGTCTCCAGCGGCACTCGCGAGGAGATGGAACGCGACGTGCAGGCCATGCACGGCTACGGACTGTGGGCCACCCTCCAGCAGGACCGGAAGTAGCGACTCAACCTGATGCCAGGAACCTTCGAACCGCTCCCCGGCGGCGGCGCGGCCGTCGCGCTCGACGACGTCGAGATCTCCATCATCCGGTCACTGGCCGTCCAGCTCCTGGAGCTCGTCGGACCCGGGCCCGGCGAGGACGCCCCCGACGACCCGCTGGCCGAGCTCTTCGCCGAGGGCCCCAGCGAGCCCCCGAAGGACCCCGTGCTCAGGCGGCTCTTCCCGGACGCCTACAGCGACCCGGAGGGCACCCCCGGGCCCAAGGAGGCGGAGGAGCAGCGGGCGTACTCCGCCGAGTTCCGCCGCTACACGGAGAACGACCTGCGCGCCGGCAAGCGCGAGAGCGCCCTCGCCGTGATCCGCTCCCTGGACGCGCTCACACCGGCCGGTGACGGCGGGGCGATCCTCAAGCTGTCCGTCGAGGAGTCCCGGCAGTGGCTCGGCGCCCTCAACGACCTGCGCCTGGCGATCGGCTCCCGCCTGGAGATCACCGACGAGGACGACACCGACCTCCTCTACCGCCTCCCGGACGAGGACCCGCGCAAGCCGATGGTGATGGCGTATCTGTGGCTGGGCGGTCTCCAGGAGACGCTCGTCTCGACCCTTATGCCCTGATCCGAGGCGTTCGGCGTTCGCTCAGAGGACGCTCAAATCCGGATAACGATGAGGTCACCGGGGCCGCCTTCTATGCGCCCGTGAGGTGGCCTTTGTCCGGTTCTCCCTGTGATGTGCGCCACATCTCGCCCGGATGATCAAGATTGCGGCCGTGATAAATCTTCACGACCGCCCGGCGAACACCACCCATGTTCGGCCGGGTGCGCCACCGAGCCGGTAACCGCCGGCCAGGCATCGCTCCATCTATCCGGGGGGATCGAGAGCCGATCCGGGGCCGACGAGAGGCCCGGGGTCGGAATGGAGAAAGGCGCACCACCACATGACCTCCGCTCAGGTCGGTACGGACAACGCCCCCGAGGGGGCCGAAGAGGGGTACGAGCGCGGACTCGGCAGCCGTCAGGTCCAGATGATCGCGATCGGCGGCGCCATCGGCGTCGGCCTCTTCCTGGGTGCCGGGGCGAACATCGCCAAGGCCGGCCCCAGCCTCATCTTCATGTACGCCCTCGCGGGCGTGATCATCTTCTTCATCATGCGGGCACTCGGCGAGCTGCTCCTCTACCGCCCGGTCTCGGGCTCCTTCGCGGAGTACTCCCGCGAGTTCCTCGGCCCGTTCTTCGGTTACTTCACCGCCTGGACGTACTGGCTGATGTGGGTCGTGACCGGCATGGCCGAGCTGACGGCCGCCGCGATCTACGTCCACTACTGGTTCCCGCACATCCCGCAATGGACGACCGCCCTGGTCTTCCTGGTGATCCTCTTCGGGGTCAACCTGATCTCCGTGAAGCTCTTCGGCGAGCTGGAGTTCTGGTTCTCGATGGTCAAGGTCACCGCGCTGATCGGCATGATCGTGATCGGCCTCGGCGTCCTCACCTTCGGCTTCAGCGCCGCCGGTGACACCGCGTCGGTCGCCAACCTCTGGCAGTTCGACGGCTTCTTCCCCAAGGGCGTCGGCTCGTCCCTGATGACCCTGCAGGGCGTCATGTTCGCCTACCTCGCCGTCGAACTGGTCGGCGTCACGGCCGGCGAGTCCGAGAACCCGGAGAAGACCCTCCCCAAGGCGATCAACACCCTGCCCTGGCGCATCGCGCTGTTCTACGTCGGCGCGCTCACCGTCATCCTCTGCGTCGTCAAGTGGACCGAGTTCGCTGCGGGTGTCAGCCCCTTCGTGAAGGCGTTCGCGCTGATCGGCATCCCGGCCGGCGCCGGCATCGTCAACTTCGTCGTCCTGACCGCGGCCCTGTCCTCCTGCAACTCGGGCATGTACTCCACGGGCCGCATGCTGCGCACGCTGGCGGACAACGGCGAGGCCCCGCGCGCCTTCTCCCGGCTGTCGGCCTCCAAGACGCCGGCCCTCGGCATCACGGTCTCCGTCGCCTTCATGGGCATCGGCGTGGTCCTCAACTACATCGTCCCGGAGAAGGCGTTCGGCTACGTCACCTCGGTGGCCACCGCGGCCGGCATCTGGACCTGGCTGATGATCCTGATCAGCCATGTCCTCTACCGCCGCGCCGTCGTCGCGGGCCGGCTGCCCGCCTCGTCCTTCCCGGCGCCGGGCGGCGCGGTGTGCTCGTACATCGCGATCGTGTTCCTGCTCTTCGTCACCGGTCTGATCGCCTACGACGCCGACTCCCGCGTCTGCCTCTACGTGATGGCCGGCTGGGCGGTCGTCCTCGGCATCGGCTGGGCGATCCTCAAGGCGAGCAACCCCGAGGTCACCCGGCGGCGCGAGCCGGAGCTGGAGAAGGTCGGCTGACCCCGTCCCCTGTTCGGCATCCGGGCCGTTCCGTACCAGCCATCGGTACGGAACGGCCCTCTGCTTATCCTGGCGAGCATGCTGACCATCACCCAGGCCCTCGTCGACCAGATCGTCGCGCACGCGCGCAAGGACCACCCCGACGAGGCGTGCGGCGTCGTCGCGGGCCCGGTCGGTTCGGACCGCCCCGAGCGGTTCATCCCGATGCTGAACGCGGCCATGTCGCCCACGTTCTACGAGTTCGACTCCGGCGACCTGCTCAAGCTCTACCGCGAGATGGACGACCGCGACGAGGAGCCGGTGGTCATCTACCACTCCCACACCGCGACCGAGGCCTACCCGTCACGCACCGACATCTCCTACGCCAACGAGCCCGGCGCGCACTACGTCCTGGTCTCCACCGCGGACACCGACGGCCTCGGCGACTTCCAGTTCCGCTCGTACCGGATCGTCGAGGGCGAGGTCACGGAGGAGGAGGTCACGGTCGTCGAGGCCTACTGATCTCGCGCTTCGGTCAGAATTCGTCCGGTATTCGAGATCACATTCCGGGACCGGCTCCGGGAATCGATACGATGACCCCATGGTTTTCCACGACGTGAGCGACAAGACGCCGGGCATGCTGCTCGTGGCGCGGCTGCACGTCGACCTGTGCAGGCTGCAGAGCGCCATCTGTACGCGCTGATTCCTGCCGCCGTACGGCCGTGAGCCGCGGCGCCTTGTGCACCACAAGCTCCAGCGCTGCCGCGCGCCCACCGACTGACTACTCCCGACAGGAGCCCTGAGCCATGGCCATCGAGGTCCGCATCCCCACCATCCTTCGCACCTACACCGCCGGCGAGAAGGCCGTGGAGGGCAACGGGGACACCCTCGCCGAGCTCTTCGCCGACCTCGAGACCCGGCATGCGGGCATCCAGGCCCGCATCGTGGACAACGGCGAGCTGCGCCGCTTCGTCAACGTCTATCTGAACGACGAGGACGTCCGCTTCCTCGAGGGCATCAACACCAAGGTCGCCGACGGCGACAACGTCACGATCCTGCCGGCCGTGGCCGGCGGTATGGCCTGATCCGCATGCGCTACGACTCCCCGCTGGCCGCGGTGGGCAACACCCCTCTGGTGCGCCTGCCGCGGTTGTCGCCGTCCGAGGACGTCCGCATCTGGGCCAAGCTGGAGGACCGCAACCCCACCGGCTCGGTCAAGGACCGCCCGGCCCTGCACATGATCGAACAGGCGGAGAAGGACGGCCGCCTCACCCCGGGCTGCACGATCCTGGAGCCGACGAGCGGCAACACCGGCATCTCGCTCGCCATGGCCGCGAAGCTCAAGGGCTACCGCATGGTGTGCGTGATGCCCGAGAACACCTCGCAGGAGCGCCGCGACCTGCTCGGCATGTGGGGCGCGGAGATCATCTTCTCCCCGGCGGCGGGCGGCTCCAACACCGCGGTCCGGGTGGCCAAGGAACTCTCGGCCGAGCATCCGGACTGGGTGATGCTCTACCAGTACGGCAACCCGGACAACGCGGGCGCGCACTACGCGACGACCGGCCCCGAGATCCTCGCCGACCTCCCCTCGGTCACCCACTTCGTGGCGGGCCTCGGGACGACGGGGACGCTGATGGGCGTCGGCCGCTTCCTGCGCGAGAACAAGCCGGACGTCAAGATCGTCGCCGCGGAACCGCGCTACGACGACCTGGTGTACGGGCTCAGGAACCTCGACGAGGGCTTCGTGCCGGAGCTCTACGACGCCTCCGTGCTGACGACCCGCTTCTCCGTCGGCTCGGCGGACGCCGTCACCCGCACCCGTGAACTCCTGCAGCAGGAGGGCATCTTCGCGGGCGTGTCCACCGGCGCGGCCCTGCACGCGGCGATCGGCGTCGGCCACAAGGCCCTCAAGGCCGGCGAGAGCGCGGACATCGTGTTCGTCGTGGCCGACGGCGGCTGGAAGTACCTCTCGACGGGCGTCTACACGGCGGCCACGACGGAGGAAGCCATCGAGACGCTGCAAGGACAGCTCTGGGCCTAGTCCTTGGTGAGCCTTCCTTGGTGAGCCTGCCCGAAGGGCTCATGTCGCAAGGTGACGGACCTGGTCCCACAGGACCGGGTCCACCACACCCACCCTCCGGCGGAACTCCCACACCGGAACCTCGCGCAGCTCGTCCGTCTCCAGGAAGCTCGCGCGCCCCTGCGCATCGCCGACGGCCCCCGGGGGCAAGGGGATCACCCCGGCCCGCTCGTCGTGGTACTTGCTGGTGATCTTCGCGACGACCGCCCGCTCCCCGTGCACCACCAGCACCAGACAGGGCCGGTCCTTGTTGCCCGGCTTGTCCTCGTAGGGAACGTTCGCCCACCAGATCTCCGCGGGCTTGGGCCGCCCGCCACCCCGCACACCCGGCCGGCCCGGCGGCCGCGTCCGACGCCCCGTGGGACGCCGCCCCCGTCCCCAGCCGTCGACGAGCGTGGCGACCAGCGCGAGCAGTATCACCGCCGCGAGCGCGAGCCACCATGACGTGTCCATACGAAGACGTTACCGGCGCACGATCGGTGCCGCGCGCCCTCTGCGCAACCCGTGCTCGCCCTCTCGCGCCTCACCCGCCCCGCTTCCAGCCGAACCGGTGACACCACAGGTGAGTTCGCCCACAACAGCCCTTGCTTGAGGAGCGACCGGACGTTTTGCGCCTTACGCTCGACGGACCGCACGACCCCCGTTCTCCTTCCCGGAAAAGTTCCCGCCAGCGGAGGTTTCTGCTTCATGAAGCTCACCGTCGTCGGTTGCTCGGGGTCGTTCCCGTCCGCGGAATCGGCCTGCTCGAGCTACCTCGTAGAGGCCGACGGCTTCCGGCTGCTTCTCGACATGGGCAACGGTGCCCTTGGCGAGCTGCAGCGCCACTGCGGTCTCTACGACCTCGACGCGATCTTCCTCAGCCATCTGCACGCCGACCACTGCATCGACATGTGCGCCTACTTCGTGGCGCGCTACTACCGGCACGACGGCGGCCGCTGCGACCCCATCCCGGTCTACGGACCCGAGGGCACCGAGCACCGGCTCACCACCGCCTACGCCGACACCCCCACCGCCTCCTCCATGAGCGAGGTCTTCGACTTCCACACGGTCAAGCCGTCCACGTTCGAGATCGGCCCGTTCACGGTGCACACGGAACGCGTGGCCCATCCCGTGGAGGCGTACGGCATCCGCGTCGAGCACGGCGGGAAGTCCCTGACGTACTCCGGCGACACGGGCACGACCTCCGTCCTGGACGAACTCGCCCGCGACACCGACCTGTTCCTGTGCGAGGCCGCCTTCACGCACGGCAAGGAGAGCATCCCGGACCTGCACCTCAACGGCCGCGAGGCGGGCGAGACGGCGGCGCGGGCGGGCGCCCGGCGCCTGGTCCTCACCCACATCCCGCCGTGGACCGATCCGCAGATCAACCTGGCGGACGCCCAGGCGGTCTTCGACGGCCCGGTGGCCCTGGCGGCGCCGAGGCAGACGTACGAGATCTAGAGCTACGAGATCCAGAGCGGCGAACATGCGGAAGGCTCCCGGAACCAAGGGTTCCGGGAGCCTTCGTGCACGGTGGCGTGAGGCTACTTGGCCTCCGCCTTCTGCAGTTCCGCCAGTTCCTCGTCGGACTCGCGGCCCGGCGTCGGCAGGTTGAACCTGATGATCGCGAAGCGGAAGATCACGTAGTAGAGGACACCGAAGCACAGGCCCACCAGGATCAGACCCAGCGGGTTGGTCGCGATGCCCCAGTTCAGGCCGAAGTCCACCACGCCCGCCGAGAAGCCGAAGCCGTCCTTCATGCCGAGCGCCCAGGTCAGCGCCAACGACACACCGGTGAGGACCGCGTGGATGGCGTACAGGACCGGCGCGATGAACATGAACGTGAACTCGATCGGCTCGGTCACACCCGTCACGAACGACGTCAGCG
This sequence comes from Streptomyces sp. NPDC051172, assembly GCF_040682555.1. Taxonomy (NCBI): domain Bacteria; kingdom Bacillati; phylum Actinomycetota; class Actinomycetes; order Kitasatosporales; family Streptomycetaceae; genus Streptomyces; species Streptomyces sp. NPDC051172. Next base: position 29,187 of record NZ_JBFBBE010000079.1, on the reverse strand, counting down.
CGATCGAGAACATCATGCCGCCGACCACCTGGCGGCGCTCCGGACGGGCGCAGTGCACGATCGCGAGACAGGCCGCCGGCAGACCGAACATCATGATCGGGAAGAAGCCGGTCATGAACTGGCCCGCGTGCGGGTCGCCCGCCAGGAAGCGCGCGATGTCACCGCTCTTGCCGTGGTAGTCACCCGCCTGGAACCACGGGAAGGAGTTCAGCAGGTGGTGCATGCCGATCGGGATCAGCGCACGGTTGGCCACACCGAAGATGCCCGCGCCGACCGCGCCCGACTTGACCAGCCACTCACCGAAGCTGTGCAGACCCGTGCCGAGGACCGGCCAGATGTACCCGAACACGATGCCGATGACCAGGCCCGCGAAGGCCGACAGGATCGGCACCAGACGCCGGCCGCCGAAGAAGCCCGCCCAGTCCGGCAGCTTGGTGCGGTAGAAGCGCTGGTAGAGCAGCGCGACCACGAGACCCATCACCACACCGCCGAGCACCTTGGCGTCGACCGGCGCGTTCACCATGACGACCTTGCCGTCGACGGCCGTCGCCACCTTCGGCAGGTTCTTGTCCGTGAACGTGGCCAGCACGTTCTTGAAGACCAGGTAGCCGACGACCGCGGCGAGCGCCGTCGAGCCGTCCGACTTCTTGGCGAAGCCGATCGCGATGCCCACGGCGAACAGCAGCGCCATGTTGTCGAGGATCGCGTTGCCGCCCGCCGCCATGAACCCCGCGATCTTCGTGAGGAAGGTGGGGAAGGACGGGCGTCCCAGCATGTCCGTGTTGCCCAGCCGCACCAGCAGAGCGGCGGCGGGCAGGACGGCCACCGGCAGCATCAGGCTGCGCCCGATACGCTGCAGCACAGCCATCGCGCCGGGGCCCTTCTTCTTCTCGGCCGCGGGAGCGGCGCTGGCCGTGGTCACAACTTCCTCCAGGGGGCAGAGCGCCGCCCGGGGACAGGGAAGAGGACGGCGGCGTCGCTGGTCCGAACCATTGTGGAACACTCAGTGGTTTAGACCTGTGGTGTAGACCTGTTGTAGCACGGTGAAGGCTAGATAAGGAACCCACTGTTTTCTGGCGGCCTGTCAGGCCTCGGCGGCGAAGTGCGGCCCCAGGTTGGCGACCACCTCCCGGGTGGTGTAGACCAGCTACGGGCGACAGCAACTGCGCGTGAGGAGACTGACATGGCCAGCAAGGCTGAGAAGATCGTTGCCGGGCTCGGCGGCATCGACAACATCGAGGAGATCGAGGGCTGCATCACTCGGCTGCGCACCGAGGTCAGCGACGCCTCGCTGGTCGACGAGACCGCCCTGAAGGCCGCCGGCGCCCATGGCGTCGTCAAGATGGGCACCGCGATCCAGGTCGTCATCGGCACCGACGCCGACCCCATCGCCGCGGAGATCGAAGACATGATGTGACCAGACGTGAGATGAGCCACGGCCGCCCCGGCCGGCACTCACTCGTTGGGGCCCCTTCCCACCGCGGGAGGGGCCCTTTCCGCTTGTACGGCTAGGCTCGTCGCCATGTCTCGAATCGACGGCCGCACCCCCGAACAACTCCGCCCGATCACCATCGAACGCGGCTGGAGCAAGCACGCCGAGGGCTCCGTCCTCATCGCCTTCGGCGACACCAAGGTCTTCTGCACCGCCTCCGTCACCGAAGGCGTCCCCCGCTGGCGCAAGGGCAGCGGCGAGGGCTGGGTCACCGCCGAGTACTCCATGCTGCCCCGCGCCACCAACACCCGCGGCGACCGCGAGTCCGTACGCGGCAAGATCGGCGGCCGCACCCACGAGATCAGCCGCCTCATCGGCCGCTCCCTGCGCGCCGTCATCGACTACAAGGCCCTCGGCGAGAACACCATCGTCCTCGACTGCGACGTCCTCCAGGCCGACGGCGGCACGCGTACGGCGGCGATCACCGGCGCATACGTGGCCCTGGCCGACGCCGTCGCCTGGGCCCAGGGCAAGAAACTGATCAAAGCCGGCCGCCAGCCGCTCACCGGCACCGTCTCGGCCGTCTCGGTCGGCATCGTCGGCGGCATCCCCCTGCTCGACCTCTGCTACGAGGAGGACGTGCGGGCCGACACCGACATGAACGTCGTCTGCACCGGCGACGGCCGCTTCGTCGAGGTCCAGGGCACCGCGGAGGCCGAACCGTTCGCCCGCGAGGAGCTCAACTCCCTTCTGGACCTGGCGGTTTCCGGCTGCTCGGAACTCGCTGTCCTGCAGCGCAAGGCACTTGATACCGTCCTCGAAAAGTAAAGGACGCACCAAGCGGAACGGCGGCCCCGGGCAACCCCGACGCCCGCCCCGGCGTCCCTACGAATGCGGGCGCACGGCACACCACCGTGCGCCCGACCAGTACGGGGGGCCCACGGGCCTGGACAACGGAGGGACCACAGTCATGGCCGCGAGCCGAGGCCGCCGCATCACCGTCACCGTCGCAGCACTGGCAGCCACCGTGCTGACCGCGGGCCTCACCACCGGCTGCGGCGCCGTCGACAAGGCCATGGACTGCGTCCAGACCGCAGACACCATCGCGGACAGCGTCACCAACCTCCAGCAGGCCGTGGAAAACGCCTCGAACGACCCGACCAGGCTCGACGAGTCGCTCGCCTCCATCGACAAGAACCTCGACGAGATCGGCGACAAGACCGACAACGCCGACGTCAACAAAGCGGTCGACGACCTGAACAAGGCCGTGAGCAACGTCCGTACGGCGATCAAGAACGGCGACAGGACCCCGGACGTCAGCCCCGTCACGGACGCGGCCGGCGAACTCACGAAGGTCTGCACCTCCTCGTAAGGACCCCTACGGGCCGCGCCGTACTGTTGCCCCATGACGACGCGCTTGATCCTCGCCACCCGCAACGCCGGAAAGATCACCGAGCTCAGGGCGATCCTCGCCGAAGCAGGACTCGCTCATGAGCTGGTCGGGGCGGAGGCCTACCCCGAAGTGCCCGACGTCAAGGAAACAGGCGTGACGTTCGCCGAGAACGCCCTGCTCAAGGCCCACGCCCTGGCACAGGCGACGGGCCTGCCCGCCGTGGCCGACGACTCGGGCCTCTGCGTCGACGTCCTGCACGGCGCCCCGGGCATCTTCTCCGCCCGCTGGGCGGGGCGGCATGGCGACGACAAGGCCAACCTTGAGCTGCTGCTGGCCCAGCTCGGCGACATCGCGGATGAGCACCGGGGTGCCCACTTCGCGTGCGCGGCCGCGCTGGCGTTGCCCGACGGGCGGGAGCGGGTGGTCGAGGGGCAACTGCGGGGTGTGCTGCGTCACACGCCGGTGGGCACGAACGGCTTCGGCTACGACCCGATCCTGCAGCCGGAGGGGGAATCGCGGACGTGCGCGGAGCTGAGCCCCGAGGAGAAGAACGCGATCAGCCATCGGGGGAAGGCGTTCAGGGCGTTGGTGCCGGTGGTGCGGGAGCTGTTGGGCTGACACCGGTGAAGGTCCACCTGTATTCAGGTGGACCTTCGAATCAAAGGTGTGCGGCCGGAGGGACTCGAACCCTCAAGGGATTTCTCCCACAACATCCTAAGTGTTGCGCGTAGGCCAATTCCGCCACGGCCGCCTGCGCGCTCATGCTACCCGGCGAGGCGGCTTCGTAGTCGAGGGCCTACGCGGCTCTACGGCCCCCTCGGCACCACGTGCTGGTGATCGAGTGGCAGTTGGGGCACAGCAGCCGCAGGTTCTCCCGCCGGTCGTCGCTCCAGTCCCCGTTGATGTGATCGACCTCCAGTGTCATGGGCTTGCCGAGCCACTCGGGGTCTGTTCCGCACTCGGCGCACTCCTCGGGGACGCCTACCTCCAAGAGTGCCCGGCGGAGCAGATGAGTCCTGGTCCGGCGCTGGCCGTCATGCTGGACAAGGATGTCCTCGGCGCGCCTGAGCGGTGTGGTGCCTGACCCGCCGCGTTGATGGGCCTGCCCAAGGAAATGGGAGGTGTCGAGACCGTCCTCCATCACCCAGCACCGGAGCTGAGCGCGCAACCTGCTGTTGTAGGGCTCCATCCCCAGGGCGCGCAGCGTATCGGCGATGGAGGTTGCTCCTGCGACCGCTCGGCGCAACTCGTCCGCAGCTGGTCTGGCGGGCACTCCGCTCGCTCGCCTCTGGCGGGGCATGTGCGAGACGTCGATTCCGAAGTGGTCGAAACGTCGGAAGAGATGACGGCGCAGTTGGCCGTATGGTCGGGTGCCGAAGAAGGCGATGACCTCGTCGATGTCCGAACACTGGGCGGCGGCTTCGGCCAGCCGTTCCCGGGTGTACTGCACGCCGTCGCTCATGAAGTCCTGCCTTTGCCGCGACCACGGTAACTGTCCCTTGTCGAGTGGCAGTTGGGGCACAGGAACCGCAGGTTCTCGATGCGGTTGTCACGCCAGTTGCCGTCGATGTGGTCGACCTCCAGCGGGAGCGGATGCCCTCGCCAGACCGCTTCGGTCCCGCACAGAGCGCACTGCTCCTGCATTCCCATGGCCTTCATCGCCCACTTGAGCCGGTCGCTCGGGATGCGCCGAGCCTGGCCGACGGGCTGCTCGACGAGTAGTCCCTCAGGTGTCCGGGGGCGCCACGGTTTGCCGCGTCGGGTCGGCACCTGAAAGTGCGAGGTGTTGATCCCGTATGCCTGGATCTGTCGGCTGATGTGTGTGTGGTGCCCGCCCACGACCTCCAGCCCGAGATGCCGTAGGACGTCGCACATGTTCGTCGACGCCGAGACCGCCGCCTGCAGGATCTCTCTGGTCCACTTGACGCCCTCGCGCTCAAAGTGCGCCGTGTCCACCCCCAGCTTCTTCATCCGCCCCAAGACATACCGCCGCGTAGAACTCCCCGGATCCACCCCCAACCTCTCGCATGCCTCCGACAACGTCCGCGCCCCCCGAGCCGCCTCCTCCAGCCGCTCCTTGGTGTACGCACTGGCCCCCATCGAGTCCCCTCCGTTCCGGCCGCACGTTCGCAGCCTCGCACGGAGTAGCGAACCGCTAATCGGACAGTCACGCCCGAAACGTAAAGCGGCCCGCACCAGGGCATCCCGGTGCGGGCCGCTCAGGCAGCGGAAGCGGATCCTCAGATCCCCAGATCCTTGATGATCTTCGCCACGTGCCCCGTCGCGCGGACGTTGTACAGCGCCCGCTCGACCTTGCCCTCCTCGTCCACGATCACCGTGGAGCGGATGACGCCCATGTACGTCTTGCCGTAGTTCTTCTTCTCGCCGTACGCGCCGTAGGCCTCGGTGACCGTCTTCTCCGGGTCGGCCGCCAGTGTGATCTTCAGGGACTCCTTCTCGCGGAACTTCGCCAGCTTCTCCGGCTTGTCCGGGGAGATGCCGATGACGTCGTAACCGGCACCGGCCAGGAGTTCCAGGTTGTCGGTGAAGTCGCAGGCCTGCTTGGTGCAGCCGGGCGTCAGGGCCGCGGGGTAGAAGTAGACGATGACCTTGCGGCCCTTGTGGGCCGAGAGGGACACGTCGTTGCCGTCGGCGTCGGGGAGGGTGAAGTCGGGGGCCACGTCCCCCGGCTGGAGTCGCTCGCTCATCGAACCAGCGTAACCGGGGGTCCTGACAGTGCAGGGGTGGGCGGAACTGACAGACTGTCCAGAACAAGTAGCAGCAGGCAGGCACCAGGCGACTTCGGAGGCCCCACGGTGGCGGACACGTCGGACACCAGAACCCCGGCGCAGATCGAGGCGGACATCAGGCGCCGCCGCGAAGTGCTGGCCGAGACGCTCGACGAGATCGGGGTGCGGGTGCATCCGAAGACGATCGTCGGCGACGCCAAGGCCAAGGTCGTGTCGAACATCGACCAGACCCTCGGGCGGGCCTACGTCGAGGTCAACAAGGTCGTGAGCGATGTGAAGGCGCAGTTCGTGGACGAGGAGGGCGCGCCCCGGCTCGAGCGGATCGTGCCGGTCGCGGTCGTCGCCGTAGGACTGGTCGGGCTGCTGGCGCTCGGGACCCGGCGGCGCAGGGGCTGAGCAAGCGCCGACCCGGCGGCGTACGGACGTGGCGAAGGCAGGTAGGTTCAAGACGTGAGCGCCAAGAGAAACGAGCACAGCACCCAGCACGACAAGCTGCCCATCCGGATGCTGCACGACCGAGTCCTCGTGCGGCAGGAGACCGGTGAGGGTGAGCGTCGCTCGGGCGGGGGCATCCTGATCCCCGCCACGGCGGCGGTCGGGCGTCGGCTGGCCTGGGCCGAGGTCGTAGCGGTGGGCCAGAACGTACGGACCGTGGAGCCGGGCGACCGGGTCCTTTACGACCCGGAGGACCGTGCCGAGGTGGAGGTCCGGGGCGTCGCCTATGTGCTCATGCGTGAGCGTGACCTGCATGCCGTGGCCGCGGACCGGTTCGAGGGGTCCGAGGACACCACGGGCCTGTATCTGTAGGACCCGGTACCCGCAGGACAGCGACGAAGAGGGCTGGTGACCATCGTCACCAGCCCTCTTCGTCGTGTCAGGTCGGTGGGCCGCCGGTGCCCGCCGACGTACCCACGTCCGTGCCGGCCGTCGTGCCGCCGTCGATCGTGCCCCCGGTGTCCGTGCCCGCCGTGGTCCCGCCGTCCGTCGTGCCGCCGGTGGTGTTGCCGCCCGTCGTGGTGTTTCCGCCGTCCGTCGTGCCGCCGGTGGTGTTGCCGCCCGTGGTGCCGCCGGTGGTGTTGCCGCCGGTGGTGTTGGTCCCGCCGTTCGTCGTGCCGCCGTTGTTCTGGCCCTGGGTCTGGCCCTGGTTGCTCTGGCCGTTGGTGGTGGGCGTGGGGCCGGTGGTGCCGCCCGTGCCCGGCTGCTGCGGGGGCTCGCTGGTGGCGGGCGGCTGGGTCTCTTCGGCGCCGGCCTGGAGCTGGAGGTCGAAGTCCGTCGCCGGCTTCCCCTTCAGGGCGTCCTTCGTGTACTGCGCCCAGATGTCACCGGGCGGGCCGCCGCCGTTGACGCGGGGCAGGCCCAGGGCGCCGTACAGCGACTTGTGGGCGGCCGTGACCGGGTCCTGGCCCATGACGGAGACGACGGTCGCGAGATCGGGTGTGTAGCCGGCGAACCAGGCTGCCGTGTCCTCCTCCGCGGTGCCGGTCTTGGCGGCGGCGGGGCGGCCCGCGTCCTGGGCCGCGGTCGCGGTGCCGTTGTCGACGACGCTCTGCAGGATGGACGTGGTGGTGTCGGCGGCCTCGCGGCTGACGGCCTTCGTGGTGGTGTCCTTCGGCATCTCCACGACGTCCTTGCCGTCCTTGGTGATCGAGTCGATCATCGTGAACGCGCTGTGCTCGCCGTGGTTGGCGAGCGTCGCATAGGCCTCGGCCATGTCGAGGACGCTGGCGGTGTTCACGCCGAGCGCGATGGAGGGCGTCGCGGTCAGGTCAGGGGTGTCGGACGGGATGCCGAGTGCGACCGCCGTGTCCTTCACCTTGTCGGGGCCCACGTCCACGGCCATCTGCGCGTACACCGAGTTGACGGACTTGTCGGTGGCGGTGCGCACGGTGATGTCGCCGTACGAGCGGTCGTCCTCGTTCGCGGGGGAGTAGCCGCCGCCGGACCAGCCCTGCACGGGGCGCTTGTTGGTGCCGTCGTAGTAGGTGTTCGGGGTGATGGTCTGGTTGTCCTGCGTCGTGGAGTGGTTCTGGACGGCCGAGGCGAAGACGAAGGGCTTGAAGGTGGAGCCGACCTGGAAGTCGCCGCGGGTCGCGCCGTTCGTGTACTGCTTGACGTAGTCGATGCCGCCGTACATCGCGACGACCTTGCCGGTCTTCGGGTCGACGGAGGCGCCGCCCGCGCGGACGTAGTTGTCGACCTTGTTGTTCTTCTTGTCGAGCTTGGAGATCACCTTGTCGTTGACGGCCTTCACGAAGGCGTCCTGCTTGCTCTTCTGCAGGGTGGTGGTGATGCGGTAGCCGCCGGCCTCCAGGTCGTCCGTGGTGACGATCTTGTTCTTGGTGAGGTAGTCCCTGATCGCGGTGACGATGTAGCCGCGCTGCCCGGACATGCCGGTGGAGACGGTCTGTTCCTTCGGCATCGGGAACTTGAGGCCGGACCGCTTGGCCTCGCTCAGCCAGCCCTTCTTGACCATGCCGTCCAGGACGTAGTTCCAGCGGGCGACGGCCGCCGCCTTGTTCTCGGGGTGCGCGATCACGTCGTACTCGCTGGGGGCGTTGACGAGCGCGGCGAGGTAGGCGGCGTGGGCCGGGTCGAGGTTGGTGGCGTTCTGGCCGTAGTAGGCCTGGGCGGCGGCCTGGATGCCGTAGGCGTTGCGGCCGAAGTAGCTGGTGTTGAGGTAGCCCTCGAGGATCTTGTCCTTGGGCTGCTCCCGGTCCAGCTTGATCGAGATGAAGAACTCCCTGGCCTTGCGGGTGAGGGTCTGCTCCTGCGCGAGGTAGTAGTTCTTCACGTACTGCTGGGTGATCGTCGAGCCGGACTGCTTGCCCTTGCCGGTGGCGGTGTTCCAGGCCGCGCGCAGCATCGCCTTGGGGTCGATGGCGGACTCGGAGTAGAAGTCGCGGTCCTCGGCGGCCAGGACGGCGTGCTGGGCGTCCGTGGAGACCTGGGCGAGCGTCACGTTCTCCCGGTTGATGTCGCCGTCCCGGGCGATCTGGGAGCCGTCGGCGTAGAGGTAGACGTTGGCCTGCTTGGTGGCGAGGGCGTTGGCCGGCGGGATCTGCACCATCGAGTAGCCGAGGAAGAACAGACCGATCAGCAGCAGTACGCCGACGACGAAGGTGCCGAGGACCATCCGCCAGGTCGGGATGAGCCGGCGCCAGCCGGTGCGCCGCGGCCGCTTCGGTTTCGCGCCGCCCGGCTCGGCAGCGCCTTGCGGCTCTCTCGGTGCCCAGCCCCGGTTCGGCTGCTGCGGCTGCGGCTGGTCGCTCATCTCGTGCACGGACTCCTGTTTCGCGTCGTACGTTCCCGTACGCCCTCGTACGCCATCTGCGCCCCCTCTTGAAGACTCTCGCACCATGCGTTCCGTTCCCGGATCACGGCACGCGTCCCCTCGGGAAAATGCGTGGCGTACGTCACTGCCAGCGGACTAGGCTCCTGCGCTTCGGTGTCGGGCGGTCCGGGAGGTTGACTTACGTGGGCTCGGGACGGTTGTACGTGGCCGTCGTAGCGGGCGGTTTCAGACGTTACGCGACGTATCGGGCGGCCACTGCGGCAGGGGTGTTCACGAATACCGTCTTCGGGTTGATCCTCGTCTACACGTATCTGGCGCTGTGGGACGAGAAGCCGCACCTCGGAGGGTACGACCAGGCGCAGGCCGTCACCTATGTGTGGCTGGGCCAGGCGATCTTCGCGGCGCTGGCGATCGGGGGCAGCGGCGTCGAGGGCGAGTTGATGGAACGGATCCGGACGGGGGACGTCGCGATCGACCTGTACCGGCCCGCCGATCTTCAACTGTGGTGGCTGGCGGCAGACGTGGGGCGCGCACTGTTCCAGCTGCTCGGCCGGGGCGTGATCCCGTTCGCGTTCGGTGCACTGGTCTTTCCGGTGGCGCTGCCGGGGGATGTGGCGACCTGGGCTGCGTTCCTGGTGACTCTGGTGCTGGCGATGATGGTCGGTTTCGGTATCCGTTACCTGATCGCGCTGTTGACGTTCTGGCTGATGGACGGCACGGGCATGACGCACATGACCATGCTCGCCGGGTTCTTCTGCTCGGGGATGATGCTGCCGCTCAATGTGTTCCCGGGCGCGCTCGGCGATGTCGTACGGGAGTTGCCGTGGTCGGCGCTGCTGCAGAAGCCGGCCGACGTGCTGCTCGGGGAGGCCGATCCGTGGGCGACGTTCGCCTTCCAGGGCGCGTGGGCGGTGGTGCTGCTGGGGTCCGGGCGGCTGCTGCAGGCGGTGGCGACGCGGAGGGTGGTCGTTCAGGGTGGCTGAGGTGAGCCGGGTGGTGGACGGGCTGCGGGCCTACCGCCTGATCGGTGGGATGTGGATCCGCTCCACGATGGCGTACCGGGCGTCCTTCGCGATGACCACGTTCGCGAACTTCGCGGTGACCGCGCTGGACTTCGTGGGGATCCTGCTGATGTTCTCGCGGGTGAAGGTGCTGGGCGGCTGGCCGCTGCCCGAAGTCGCCTTCCTGTACGGCCTGTCGAGCATCGCCTTCGGGTTCGCGGACCTCGCGATCGGTTCGATGGAGCGGCTCGGACAGCGGGTGCGCGACGGCACGCTGGACACGCTGCTCGTGCGTCCGGCGCCGGTGCTGGCGCAGGTCGCGGCCGACCGGTTCGCGCTGCGCCGGCTGGGGCGGATCATGCAGGGCGCGCTGGTGCTCGGGTATGCGCTGACCGCCGTCGACATCGACTGGACGGCGTCGAAGGTGCTGTTGATGCCGGTGATGGTGGTCAGCGGTGCGGGGATCTTCTGCGCGGTGTTCGTGGCGGGCGCGGCCTTCCAGTTCGTGGCGCAGGACGCGTCCGAGGTGCAGAACGCGTTCACGTACGGCGGTGCCACGCTGCTGCAGTATCCGCCGACGGTGTTCGGCAGGGAGCTGGTGCGCGGGGTGACGTTCCTGCTGCCGCTGGCCTTCATCACCTGGCTGCCCGCTGCCTATGTGCTGGGGCGGCCGATGCCGCTCGGGCTGCCGCACTGGGTGGCCTTCGCGCCGCCCCTGGTGGCGGTGGCATGCCTTGCGCTGTCCGGTCTGGCGTGGCGGGCCGGGCTCAGGTCGTATCGGAGTACGGGGAGTTAGCAGGGTGGGTGGCAGGGTGACGATGGACGCCTTCATTGAACTGGACCGCGTCGAGAAGGTCTTCGACGTACGCAAGAAGACCGGTTTCCTCAAGCGCGAGCGGCGGCAGGTGCGGGCCGTCGACGGCATCTCCTTCACCGTGGCGCGCGGCGAGATGGTCGGCTACATCGGCCCGAACGGCGCCGGGAAGTCGACGACGATCAAGATGCTGACGGGGATCCTCACCCCGTCCGGCGGGCGGCTGCGGGTCGCCGGCATCGACCCGTCCCGCGAGCGCACGCGCCTCGCGCACCGCATCGGGGTGGTGTTCGGGCAGCGTACGACGCTGTGGTGGGACCTGCCGCTGATCGACTCGTACAAGCTGATGCACCGCATGTACCGGATCCCGGACGCCCGCTACCGCGAGAACCTCGACCGCTGTGTCGAACTCCTCGAACTGGGCGAGCTGTTGGACGTTCCGGTACGGCAGCTGTCGCTCGGCCAGCGGATGCGCGGGGACATCGCGGCGGCGCTGCTGCACGACCCGGAGGTGCTGTACCTGGACGAGCCGACGATCGGCCTTGACGTCATCTCCAAGGCCAAGGTGCGGGGCTTCCTGCGGGAGTTGAACGCCGAGCGGGGCACCACCGTGCTGCTGACCACGCACGACCTCCAGGACATCGAGCAGTTGTGCTCGCGGGTGATGGTCATCGACCACGGGCGGCTCATGTACGACGGTGCGCTCGCCGGGCTGCACGAGGTGGGGGAGAGCGAACGCACCCTGGTGGTGGACCTGGAGCGGGAGACGGCGCCGATCGACGCGGCGCCCGCGCGGGTGGTGAAGGTGGAGGGGCCGCGGCAGTGGCTGGCGTTCCCGGCGGGGGAGTCGGCGGCGGCGCTGGTGGCGCGGATCGCGGCGGAGTATCCGCTGGCGGATCTGTCGGTACGGGAGCCGGACATCGAGGCCGTGATCGCCAAGATGTATGCCGGTTCGGCCCCGGGACAGACCGAGAAAGCGGTCTCGTAGCCGCGGGGCGGGCGAACTCGTAGGCTGCCTTGTATGACCGACGACGCCGCAGTCCCGGAGCTTCGCGCATCCGATGCCGATCGTGAACGAGTCGCCGAGGTCCTGCGGGACGCCCTCGCGGAGGGGCGTCTCGACATGGAGGAGTTCGAGGAGCGGCTGGAGGCCACCTACAAGGCACGGACGTACGGCGAACTCACGCCGATCACCCGTGATCTGCCGGCCGCCGGGGTGACCCCGCCGCCTCCCGTGTCGCTGGTCAAGGAGCCTGTGTCGAACGGGAGTTGGGCCGGTCGGATTGTCGGCGGTGAGGGGTCCTCGTCGTGGGCCGTCGCCGTGATGTCGGGGTTCCAGCGCAAGGGGCGCTGGACCGTGCCGAAGGTGTTCACCTGCTTCGCCTTCTGGGGCGGCGGGGAGATCGATCTGCGCGAGGCGAACTTCGCGGACCGCGAGGTCGAGATCAACTGCGTTGCGATCATGGGCGGGGTGAACATCATCGTGCCGCCGGGGGTCGAGGTCGTGGTGCGTGGCATCGGGATCATGGGCGGGTTCGACCACAGCGAGGAAGGTGTGCCGGGGGAGCCCGGGGCGCCGCGGGTGATCGTGAACGGGTTCGCCTTCTGGGGCGGGGTCGGGATCGAGCGCAAGCGGACTCGGGAGGAGCGGCAGCGGCTCAAGGAGGAGCGGCGGCAGGGGAAGCTGGATCGCGCGGGGGCGCAGGCCCTGGGTGAGGGGTTTGCGGATCACCGCCGGATGCTGGAGGAGCATCGGGAGTGGCGGCGCGACCTGCATGAGCAGCGCCGGGAGCGGCATGAGGAGCGGCGGGAACGGCAGCGGGAGCGGCGGGAGCGGCGGCGGGACGGGGAGTACTGAGCCGGCGGCTGCGCTGGGGTGACGGCGGGTTCGCCTGCCGGGTGCCGCCTGTCTTCGGGTCGGGAGCCGCCCTTGGGCGGCACGACTGCCCGCAGGCTCGGTGAGGCCGGGTCCCCTAGAGCTCTGCCGGGGCCGAGCCCTTCAGCTCGTTCAGGTCGAAGGCTGCGGCCATCCTCGCAAAGCCCCTGTCCGTCGGGTGGAGGTGGTCGCCCGAGTCGTAGTCGGAGCGGAGGCGGCGCGGGTCGTACGGGTCCCGTAGGGCCCTGTCGAAGTCGACCACCGCGTCGTAGATGCGGCCCGAGCGGATTTCGGCGTTGATCTGTTGCCGGACCGCCTCGCGGGCCGGGGTGTAACCGCGGTGGCCCTCGAAGGGCATCAGGGTGGCGCCGATGACCTTGATGCCGTGGGAGTGGGCCTCGCGGACCAGGGTGCGCAGGCCGTCGAGGATCCTGTTCGGGTCGGCGAGACGGGGGTTGCGCAGGATGTCGTTGACGCCGAGGTCGACGACGACGACCTTGACGTTCGTACGGGCGAGGGCGTCACGGGAGAAGCGGCTGAGGCCGCTCTCGTTGTCCGCGGGGCGGCCCAGGCCGCTCGCGAGGACCTGGTTGCCGCTGATGCCCTCGTTGACGACGCTGTAGCGGGGCAGGTCCTGGCCGGACCTGATCGCCGTGCGCAGCCGCTCCGAAAGGACGTCCGTCCAGCGGTGGTTGGCGTTCTGGGTGGACGTTATGCCGTCGGTGAGGGAGTCGCCGAACGCGACGACGGCGCCGTCCGACTCGTTGCTCAGCACGTCCAGCGCCGTGAGGTAGCGCCAGAACGGCGTCTGCTCGGTGTAACCGGTGCCGGTCACGTCCTCGGTGAGGTCGCCCTCTGCGACGTACGAGATCTGGCGTGCCTGCGGGTGGTAGGTGACCGGGCCGGACGGGGTGGGCGAGTACGTGGTGACCAGTACGTCGCTGCCCTCCGGGATCACGATGCGGACGGCGTCGCTGAGGACCTGCTGTCCGGCCGGGACGACGACCGTGGTGCCGCCGCCGAAGGTCAGCCGCCGCATGGTGTCCGCGGAGGCCGCCGCGGTGTCGGAGGCGACGGCCACGGCGATCGAGGCGTGCGTGACGGTCAGCGCCGTCCGGCCGTAGAGATTGGAGAGGGTGATACGGGCACTCGTACCGCCCACGCTCGTGTGCACGACGTTGCGGACCGAGCGGCCCGCCATGCCGAACGTCTCGGTGCCGGGCTCGGCGCCCGCCGGGGAGGCCGACCAGGAGCCGACCCAGATGCCGGTGGAGGCGGGGGCGGCGGGGTTGTGCGGGGCGACCGCCCCGCCGAGGGCGTTGGTGCCGGCGCTGCCGTCGTCGGCTGCGACCCCGACGTATATCGCAGTGGAAAGGCCCACGATCACGGCGATGATCGCAGAAAGCAGGGCATAACCGTGATACCTGGTCATGCGGTGCGGGTCTCCTCGAAAAAGTGGAGCCCCAGGCTCCGAAGTGAGCAACCCCATGATGCGACATGGGGTCAGGGGTGGCCGAACAGGACCCCCCTTTGGGCCCCCGGAGTTCACGAAGAGCCTCCCCCTCCTGACCGACGCCGGGAACTCTTGTTCAGTTCCAGTAGTCGGTCAGGAAGGGACAATGTGTGCAGGGGATCACGAACGGGTGGAGTGTATGGAGCGCACGAATCCGGTGGAGAAGGCGGAGAAGGGTGTCACCGCCCGCGCGATGACGACGTTCAGTGCCGCCGACGAGGAGAAGCAGCGCGGGGTGCGCCGCATGAAGCTCACCGCGGCCGGGCTGCTCCTCTTCGTGGCGCTGGTGTACGCCCTCGCCAAGTGGGCGGAGAACTCCGGGGCCGGCCCCTGGGCGGGCTATGTCGCCGCGGCTGCCGAGGCGGGCATGGTGGGCGCGCTCGCCGACTGGTTCGCGGTCACCGCCCTCTTCCGGCACCCGCTGGGCCTGCCGATCCCGCACACGGCGATCATCCCGACCAAGAAGGACCAGCTCGGGGTGTCCCTCGGCGAGTTCGTCGGCGAGAACTTCCTCTCCGAGGACGTCGTACGACAGCGTCTGCGTGCCGTCGGCATCGGCAGCCGGCTCGGCGCGTGGCTCGCCGACCCCGAGCACGCGGACCGCGTGACGGCCGAGCTGTCGGCGGCGCTGCGGGGTGCGCTGACCGTGCTGCGCGACTCGGACGTGCAGGCGGTGGTCGGCGAGGCGATCACGCGGCGCGCGGACTCCCAGGAGATCGCCCCCGGCATCGGAAAGATGCTGGAGAAGGTCGTCGCGGACGGCGGCCACAAACGGGTCGTCGACCTGATCGTGACACGGGCGCACGACTGGCTGGTCTGGCACGACTCGGAGATCATGGAGGCCGTCCAGGGCGGTGCCCCCGGCTGGACGCCCCGTTTCGTCGACAAGAGGGTCGGCGAGCGCGTCTACAAGGAACTCCTCCGCTTCGCCGGCGAGATGCGTGACATGCCGTCCCATCCCGCGCGGGCAGCGCTGGACCGGTTCCTGTCGGACTTCGCCTCCGACCTGCAGTCCGACACCGACACGCGCGCGCGTGTCGAGCGGCTCAAGGGCGAGGTGCTGGGCCGCGGCGAGGTCCAGGACCTGATCGCCTCCGCCTGGACCGCCGTACGATCCATGATCGTCTCGGCGGCGGAGGACGAGCGCAGCGAGCTGCGCCTGCGCGTGCGGGCCTCACTGCTGTCGCTCGGCGCGCGGATGGCGGCCGAACCGAAGGTGCAGGCCAAGGTGGACGGCTGGGTGGAGGGCGCGGCGGTCTACGTGGTCACCACCTACCGCAAGGAGATCACCTCCCTGATCACCGACACCGTGGCCGGCTGGGACGCCGAGCACACCACCCGCAAGATCGAGGCCCACATCGGCCGTGACCTGCAGTTCATCCGGATCAACGGCACGGTGGTCGGCTCGCTGGCCGGGTTGTTGATCTATACGGTGTCGCAGGCGCTGGGGGCGTGAGGGCGGGGCCGCACATCGGCCGGGTGCCGCACATCGGCCCGGTTTCGCTCCTCCGAGCCGGGTGACTCACCGACCGCCGGGCGTAGTGCCGCCGGTCCGGGATACCCGCCACTGGTTCGCTCGATGAGGAGGGAGCCCATGCCCAGCGCCCAACCCGGCGGCAGCGTCACCGCCGCAACCGGCCACACCGTGACCACCGACATCCCCGCCCGCCTCGACCGTCTCCCCTGGTCGCGCTGGCACTGGACGATCGTCATCGGCCTCGGCACCGTCTGGATCCTCGACGGCCTGGAGGTCACGGTCGTCGGCAACATCGCCAGCCGGCTGTCCGAGTCCGGCAGCGGCCTGCCGATCTCCTCGGGCCAGGTCACCGGCATCGCGGCCGCCCTGTATGTGGCGGGAGCGTGTGCCGGCGCCCTGTTCTGGGGCCGGCTGACCGACAAGTGGGGCCGGAAGAAGCTCTTCATGATCACCCTGGCCGTGTATCTCGCGGCCACCGCCCTGACCGCCGTCTCCTTCGCGAGCTGGTGGTTCTTCGCCTTCCGCTTCCTGACCGGCTTCGGCATCGGCGGCGAGTACGCGGCGATCAACTCGGCGATCGACGAGCTCATCCCGGCGTTCTACCGTGGCCGCGTCGACCTGATCATCAACGGCAGCTTCTGGCTCGGCGCGGTGGGCGGCTCACTGCTGTCGATCCTCGCGCTGAACACCGCCGTCCTGCCGAAGGACGTGGGCTGGCGGCTGACGTTCGCCCTCGGCGCGCTCCTGGCGTTCGTGATCCTTCTCGTACGACGGCACGTCCCGGAGAGTCCACGGTGGCTGCTGATCCACGGCAGGGACCGTGAGGCGGAACAGATCGTGACAGCGATCGAGGAACAGGTGGAAGCGGAGAAGGGCCGGCCGCTGGAACGCCCCGAGGGCGAGATCACGATCCACCAGCGCCGCAGCGTGACCTTCACGGAGATCGCCCGCACGCTGTTCTCCGACTACCGCCGGCGCTCGATCCTCGGCTTCTCGCTCTTCATCGGCCAGGCCTTCCTCTACAACGCGATCACCTTCGGCTTCGGCGCGATCCTCACGAAGTTCTTCAACGTCCCGACCGGCGACACCGGCTACTACTTCGCGGTCATCGCGATCGGCAACTTCTGCGGCCCGCTGCTGCTCGGCAAGCTCTTCGACACGGTCGGCCGCCGGGTGATGATCTCGTCGACGTACCTGATCTCCGGTCTGCTGCTGTTCGGCACGGCATGGCTGTTCGACCGGGGCTCGCTGAGCGCGGACACGCTGACGGCCTGCTGGTGCGCGGTCCTGTTCTTCGCCTCGGCCGGCGCGTCCAGCGCCTATCTGACGGTCTCCGAGGTCTTCCCGATGGAGACCCGTGCGATGTCCATCGCCTTCTTCTACGCCCTCGGAACCGCGGCCGGCGGCATCAGCGGCCCGCTGCTGTTCGCCGACCTCACCGGCACGGGCAAGGTCGGCGACACGGTCCTCGCCTTCCAGATCGGCGCGACGCTGATGTGCGCGGCGGGCCTGGTCGCGGCGTTCCTGGCGGTACGAGCGGAACGCCGCTCCCTGGAGGACATCGCGAAACCGCTGACTGCGGCGGCCTCCGCGGTGCGGTCGAGGAGAGGACGGGAGCCGGAGTCCCGCCCGGCCACGGCGTAGGGCTGCGCCGCACGGTCATGGCCCGGGACTGCCGAGGCCCGGGGTCACTGAGCGCCGTCGCGGCGAACGCGGTCGCGGCGGCGCAGGAACAACAGACCACCGGCGACGGCGGTGACCCCCGCCGCGGCCGCCCATCCGACGACGTCCTGCGAACCGGTGGCGGCCAGGTCGCCGCCGCCGGGGGAGGCGGACGCGGTGGCCGCCACCGAGGGCGCAGGCGCGGCGGCGGCGGTCACCCCCTTGTCCCGGGTGAACGCCAGCGTCCCGAACCCGAGCTGGTCGTACCCCCCACTGTTCGGCCCGTAGTCCCCGCCGCCGCCCTCGGGCGCGGACTTGGCGGCGATCTGCGTGAGATAGGTGGCGGACAGCCCGCGCCGCTTGGTGTAGTGGTTGGCGACCATGGCCCAGACCGGCCGTACCTGTGTCGGGCCGGCCTGGGCGACCGCGGTGGGGTGCTGGATCCCCGGACGCTGGTCCAGTTGGGCGTAGGGCGTGTACGGCACATTCCCGCCCAGGCTCCACTTGGCCACGTACTGAGCGCCCTTGAGGAAGCGGTTGTCGTCGTAGCCGTACAGGTCGATGCCCTGGTTCCAGGCCATCTCGCAGAAGGTGCCCATCAGCCCGACGCCCATCAGCGAGTGCCCCTGGTCGCGCCCGGCCTCCATCCACTCGGCGAGCCCGTCGTCGTGCACGACCGGGATGGCGTGCTTGATCGAGCCCATGCCGGCGCCGTGCTTGAAGTACTCGACGGCCCGCTCGACCTTGCTCTGGTCGTCGCAGAAGATGCCCGTGGCCAGCGCGCAGGCCATGTTGCACAGGTCCCAGTTGGGCCAGTAGTGGGGGGCCGGGGTGCCGTTGTTGTGCCTGACGAGAAAGTCCTCACTCACCGAGTAGAAGACGTCGACCAGCATCTTCTGGAATCTCTCGAGCTGGAAGTCCTTGTGGTCGCGGACGAGTTCGGCCGCATTGGCGGCCTGGTACCCGTATATCCCGGCGGCCAGGAACCGGTCGGCGCTGCCGAAGACCTTCGTCAGCTTCGCCGACCAGGCGTTGAGGATCGCGACGGCGGTGTCGGCGTGCGCGCTGTCACCACTGACGTGATAGCGCAGGGCGTTCTGGTAGGCGGCGTGGATGTCGTTGTAGAGGGCCCCGTAGTTCTGCGGCCACGTGCTGCGGGGGCGCAGTTCCACGCCCCGGTACACGACGGCCTGCGGATTGGGTATCCAGTCGCTCTGCGAATGCCGGTTGGCGGTCAGCTTCGCGTACCCGGCGGTGTAGGGGGCGGCACCGGCCTTCACCTTGGCGGCCATACGGGCGAGGTCGGCGCCGGTGTGGAGGAGCCCGGGATGCGCGAAGGCCCCGCCCGCGGCCACCGCGGGGGTGGTGACAGCGGTGAGACCGACGGCTCCGGCTGCGGCGCCCGTGGCCTTGAGCATGGTGCGGCGGCTGATCTGTCGTGTCACATGCATGGTACGGAGACGGCCGGGCCGCCCCTCGATAACAAAAACTGGCGGGCAGCCGCACCGGGTTTGTGCCCGGGGTGCGGCTGCCCGCCTCCGTGGGCGCGCTCAGCCCCAACGGCGCCGCACCCGAAAAGCGATTCGTCCCGGCCCGCCCGGCGGAGCGAAACCTGCCGACGAACTGAGCCCGGCGGTGGACCACCGCCGGGCTCAGTCGTGTCTACGGCGACGCGCCGGCTCCCCAAGGGGCCCGGCGCAAGGCTCAGTTGTAGAACGCCACCCTCGGCGCCACCGTGCCCCTGGCCTCCGGGTTGGTGACGGTGAGGCGGTAGACCTGGGTGAGGGTCTCGCCCGCGTGCAGTGTGCGCCGGCCGGTCGAGAGGTCGGTGAACAGCGTGCCGGTCTGGGTGCCGACCTGGACGGCCTCCCAGCAGCCGTCCGCCGTGCGCCGCTCCAGCCTGATGTCCGACGGCGCGAGGAACGGCCCGGCGTCCGGCGACTCCACCAGCAGCTGGGGAGCGACGGTCCGGTCCGCCGAAGAGTCGTTGCGGTAGGTGACCGTGAACTCGTGCTGCGCGCTGCCCACCGGGAGGGCGCTCGTCGGCAGGTCCACGAAACCGGCAGGTACGGCCGGCGCATGCTCCTGCGACCCCGCGGCCGCGACCGCTCCCGCGGCGGTGTGCCGCGTGGCCGCCATGGCCGGGCTCGCCATGGCCAGGCCGGAGACCGCCACGACGAGAGCCAGGGAAGCAAGCCTGAGACGACTGTTCTTCAACGACACGTTCGCTGTTCCTTCGTTCGGGTTCGCTGGGGTGAACTGGCCTGCCCGGCAGGGCTGTCGCTCACGGACTTCCTCAAGACTACGCAGTGCAGCACAGGAAGTCGGCGCCACCCGGCGTATCGGCCGAAAGGACGAGGTGGACGGGCCGGATTCCGGCCGAAGGTGGAGGAGAGCCGTCCCGCCTCCTGACCGAACAGGCAAGGCGAACGACACGTGAAGCCCGGCGATCCGGCTGGGTGCAGATGTGAAGGCCCTGCAACGAGCGCGCCGCTCAGGCAAGAGAGGAACCCCGGCCGACGCACGGCCGGGGTTCCTCAGGTCGGCGAGCGGGTCAGCGCTGCAGAGTGAGCAGACCCGGCCGCCACGGCAGCAGGTTGTAGGGGGTGCCCGACGGTGTGTCGGGGGACAGGCCCTGGTAGAGGAGCTGCAGGTTGCAGGGATCGATGGTCATGGTCTGGTCGGGGTTGTTGCGGACCAGGTCGCCGTGGCTGATGTCGTTGGTCCAGGTGGCACCGCTGTTGGCCTTGCCCGCGAAGGGGTTGGACTCGGTGGCGGCCTGCGGCGTCCACGTACCGTTCAGGCTGGAGGCCGTGAACGAACGGAAGAAGCGCTGCTCGGTCGCACCCCGCGCCTCGACGATCATGAGGTACTGGTTCTGGCCCTGGACCTTGTAGACCTGCGGCGCCTCGAAGAGGTTCTTCACCGAGTCGCTCATGACCGTCGTGTACGACGAGCCGAAGCTGCCCGGGAAGTTCCCGATCGGCATGCTCGCCCGGTAGATGCTGCCGTTGTCACCGGCGAAGAACAGGTACATGTTCTGGCCGTCGGCGATCAGGGTCTGGTCGATCGGAGCGGCGCCGCCCGGGAGGCTGCCGGTGAACAGCGCCTGCGGCGCGGACCAGCTGTTGGGGTTGGTGGGGTCGCTGGAGGTGCGGTAGAAGAAGGGCCACTGACCCCACTGGGACGCCAGCACCCAGATGTTCTTGGGCGCGAAGTAGAACAGCGTGGGCGCCACCGTGCCCTGGTTCATCCCGGTCTGGCCGGCCGACGCCATGTCGGACCAGTTCGTGAAGGGAGCGAAGCCCATCGAGCCGTACGACCCGGATTGGTTGACGGTCGAGCCGTAGACCAGGTGCTTGCCGTTGTACGTCACGTTGGTGAAGTCCTTCAGCGAGACCCAGCCGTTCGCCGGCTGCGCCAACGGGCCGGTCGAGCTCCACCGGTACGTCGACGGAAGCGAACACGTGCTGCCCGCCCCGGACAGGCCGGTCCACTTCTGGTTGCTGCCACCGGTGCAGTTCCAGAGCTGCACCGCCGTGCCGTTGGCGGTGGCTCCGCCCGACACGTCCAGGCACAGCCCGGACTCCACGGCGACGACCGTGCCGTCGGAGTTCACCCGCCACTGCTGGTTCGTGCCGCCGTTGCAGGACCAGATCTCCACCTTGGTCCCGGCCGTGGTGGCATGACCCGGAACATCCAGGCACTTGTTGCCGTACACGGTCAGCTGACTGCTGTCCGTCAGCGTCCACTGCTGGTTGGACGCGCCCGTGCAGTCCCAGATCTGCAGGAGCGTGCCGTCGGTCTGGCCGGCGCCCGGTACATCGAGACACCGGCCGGCACCGACGCCGCGTAAGGCACCGCTGGTGGCGGCCTGAGCCGGGCCGGCGACGAGCATTGCGGCCAGCGAGACCAGGATCGCTACCGCGGCGGCGAGCACTGCAGAGGGATGTCTGCGGCTGAAAATACGTCTGCGCATGGAGACCTCGTCATCCTCGAACAAGCGGTTCCGTTTGACCCCGACGGGGGCTTTGCGGTTGAGCTGTGCGGACTGTCGATGCGGTGCAGCCGTGGCGCCGTTCGCTATTCCGAACAAAGGTCGAAGGGTCGGGCAACCGGATCATAGAGAACCCCTGATCGGCGTCAATACCTCTCACACAATTCGCGAGTCGAAAACATTCGCAGGCTGAAATCGGGTGGTCTCGAGTTCCGTGGTGGTGCGGGCTCTGGTCCCCGCCTGCGGTGCGTCCGCGGAGGTCACGCGCCGGCCGCCACAACTCCTACCCGTCGCTGCCGTGTTCGTCGACGGCCGTCCATCCTGGCACCGGGATTACCTGCTCCGAGCGGGGGCGGGCTTGCCTTCAGACAAAGGTGCACGCCGGGCCCGCCTCTGCGACTCACCCCTGATACGCCCGGAACGGCACGGCGTTCTACAGCGCAAGCTCACGCCACGCGAGGTACTTGCCGATGTCCGGATCCCGGATCAGCTCCCGATTGATCTGCGTCCCGTCCGGGCGGTAGTTGAGGTGTACGACGGTCGTCTCGTCGAACATCCAGAAGTCCTGTTCCGGCAACCCGGGATTCGGCCGCTCGGTCACATCGAGGATTCGGTAGTCCTCCCCGGCTTCGACGTTTCCGGGGATGCCCCACGCGAACAGGTAGCGGCTGTACGACGAGAGAGGGTGCCGAACGATCTTTGCGCGGGTCATCGTCCGCCCCGCCGCCGCGTTGTCCCGGATGGTCTGGTGCCACGCCTTGTTGAAGTCCGTCGGCATCGGTTCCCCGGAGCGGAAGGCGCGGAACGTCTCAGCCTCGCCGGGCATCGTGTACGTCTGGTGCACTTCGAGCCGGAACGCGGAGCGTTTGAAGTCGCGGAAGTATGCCTTCCATTCGTCGCCGTCCAGGTACACGGGGTCGGAGCCGGTGTCAGGCATGTGCAGCCTCCTCAGAGCGAAAGCGTGGAGTTGGCGCGGGTCGTCAGCTCGATCCGGCCGGTCATCAGGACGTCGTGGTTGGCGAACAGCGCGTCGAGGGCGAAGCGTCGGCGGATGTACGCCGTCCAGGTCGCGTCCGGCAGGTCGGTGTAGGCGCTGACCATCCGGGCACGGCTGGCCTGGGTGAGGATCCACCGCGCCTGGTCCCCGCCGGTCGTACGCCCGCCGAGGTCCAGCGCGAGCTGCCACAACTCGTCGCCGTCGTAGCCGAGTTCGTCGCCGTCTTCGTGGACGACGGTGACGAGCCCGATGTCGCCCAGGTCGCGCTTGTCACTGGACTGAGTCGTGTAGGCGACGGTGAGCTTGTCGAGCGGGAAGACGGTCAGGCGGCTGGTCGCGCTCAGTTCGGTCAGGGGCACGGGGGTGAGTCCGATCTGGCGCAGGGGGAGCGAGCGGGCCGACCGGGAAGGCCGACCCGCTCAGAGGGGGAGGGTTACGGGAGTGCGCTCAGCAGCAGGGACCGTCGCCGCAGCAGCTGGGCGGGTTGCAGTCGGCCGCCGTACCCCACAGCCGCTCGTCGACCTCGAATCCGGCCGCGCGGATCCTCCCGACGACGTCGGTCATCAGGCCGCGCGTGCGGGTCTTGCTGTTCGGCTGGTGGTGGAGGAAGTAACCGAACTGCTCCTGGCACCAGTTGGCGTACCAGTCGGTGTGCAGGATGAGCGTGTGCCATCCGGGGTCGACCTGCTGGGAGGGGGCCATGGTGGCTCCCTCGCCGGTCGAGCCCATGACGTACACCAGGGCAAGGGCCTGATCCGTGACGCGGTCGGCGACGCCGCGTTCCAGGCCGTACTCGTCGGCGCAGAAGGCGGCGAGCATGTCGAAGTCGGGGTCGGTGACGAGGGAGCGGCCGGTGCGGGTTGCGGTGGCGACGGTGGTGGTCATCGCGTCGCCCCCTTCGCGCACTGATCCGGGCATGACGGGGTTGTGTAGGTCACGAATTCACCTCACAGTGGATGGACCTTCGGGTAGACCTCTCCCTGAGTGCCGAATGCCTGTCGAATCTCAGGGAGAGGGCTTTTGCGCTCGCCGCCGAACTGGTGGGCGTGTCTGACTCCATCCGATACGGCAGCGAGATTCCGTAAAGCCGAAGTCAGGCGGTGGCGTGCAGCGCCAGCGTCCGACGGCCCTTGGCGATGAGGGAGCGCACGGCTCCAGGGCGACAGAGATCACCGTCGTATCGCGGAGGCACCACCCAGTAGGTTCCGGGCGGTTCTCGGCGATCGATGCGCGGGACACCGAGGTAGGTGCCCGTGCTCAGGCAGGGCGCATCCTCGTTGTGGTCCATCTGCTGGATTACGCCCGCGCCCCAGTTGATCAGGGCGTAGTACGTGGGGCCTGTGGTCCGGTGATCGTGGATGACGGGGCCTTGCAGCAATGCATCCAGGGCGGAGGCCACTTGGCTGGCGTCCTCGCTGTTGACGGCGGCGTGGACGAGTTCACCCGGCAGACGAACCGCGGCGAACAGGCCGCCGAGCGGGAGTAACGCCACCGCTTGGTTCGACCATTCCGCACGAGCACGCTGTGGCACTGGATGCGCCCGGGCAAGCCACTCGGAGATCAGTCTGTCCATGTCTGCTGGCGCCAGCACCGTAGCTCCCTGGGTTGAGTGCGCTGTTCACACTCATGAGGAAACCCGAAGTGACCCGTCGTCCATGAGGACAGATGTTGGGGAGTTACCCGCCGCCGACCGGACAGTTTTACCGAGCGGCGGTTGGTAGGACTACCGTCGAGGGACCAGCCAGGCGAGGGAGCATCTGTGGCCGCCAAGAGGAACACCAGGCTTGAAACCCTGTTAGCCGAGTTCGGCTACACCCACGAGGAACTCGCTGAGGCTGTGAACAGCGCCGCGGTGGATCTCTTTGGCAACCCTGTGAACTGCACTGATCGCCATGTGCGCAGGTGGATCGCAGGCGACGTGCAGTGGCCGTGGCCGCGCTACCTGGTGCCCCTCCAGCAGATCTTCGACCGAAGCCCGCAAGAGATGGGATTCATCCCGCGCAAGTCCTCACGCATCCCGCCACAGCCGACACGGCCACGGCAGGGATTGCAACAACAGGCCTTAGGTCGAAGGGAGTTCATTGCGGTCGGCTTGGCCGCAACCCTCAGCCTGGATCTCATTCCGACGGTTGGTCGGCTCGGCACCAGCGATGTGGAGCGCATCCGCGACATCGTTCCCACGCTGTACAAGTACGACCACGCCCTGGGCGGCGGTGCCTTGCACGACGTCGCTTCGGAAGCTCTGCGCCGTGTTCAAGGTGCCGTCAACCGCTGCACCTACGGAGAGCGAGTGGAGCGATTGTTGTACTCGGCAATGGGAGATCTGGCTGCCTCTGCTGGATGGTTCGCCTACGACGCCGGTCGGCAGACAGACGCGGCCAATCTGTACAACGAGGCACTGCAAGCTGGCATGCTCTCCGGAGACGGGATGCTGCAGGCTCGGGTCTGGTCCAACCTTGCGATGCAGGCTCGGCTTCTCAACCGTGACAGGGAGGCCCTGTGCATTGGACGTGCCGCCGTTGAAACTAGGCAGGCGAAGAACGATGCGTGGCTGATGGCATTGCTCCACTGCCGCCAGGCTGTCGGTCATGCTCGAACCGGCGACCGTACGCGTGCCCAGCGGTCGCTCGCCCGAGCTGAGACTGCATATGAGCGAACGCAGGGCCAGCCCGTTGCCTGGCTCTCGTTCCTCACCCCCGCAGAGCTGACAGGCCTGGCGGGTGCCGCGCATCAAGCCCTCGGGCAGTACCGGCGAGCCGAGGAACTTACCGCCTCGGCACTCCAGATGCTCGAACCGCGCTTCGAGCGCAACCGGGTCTACTACACCGTCCAACACGCCCAGGCGCTCCTCGACGACGGCAATGTCGAGCACGCTGCTGCCCAGGCCGGCGAAGCAGTCGCCCTTGCGGGACGCGTTCAAAGCGAGCGAGTTCAGGGAAAGCTCGATGACCTGCGGCGGCGTCTCCAGCGTCACGCGCAAGTCCCCGCCGCCGCAGACTTCCTGGAACAGACACGACGGGCGGGAGAATGAAAATGGAAGGGCTGCGGCTGGAACGCAGGGACGCGGCAGGCCTGAGCGAAATCCGACAGCAGCTCCTCGACGTGTATGCCGATATCTACAAGGACCAGCTGGGCGAAGACTTCCACAGCGTCGAGCGGTTCGACGAGCGGCTCGGCTGGAACGCTGAGGTTCCGGGATTCGCCGCGGTTGTCGGCTATCTGGATGGCACCCCGATCGGTTACGCGTACGGATGCACCTTGCAGGAAATGACGCGATGGTGGAATGGGCTGCAAACCCCCGTGCCGGACGAGGCCACTAGGGAGACCGGTTCACGCACCTTTGCGCTTTCAGAGCTGATGGTTGTCGAGAAAGTCCGCGGTACTGGTACGGCGCGACAAATCCACGACGCCTTGCTGAGCGGCCGTCCAGAGGAGCGGGTCACACTCCTTGTCGAGCGCGATCACCCTAAGGTCCGCGCGCTCTACGAGTCGTGGAGCTACGAGTGGTTCGGGGAACTACTGCCGTTCCCTGATGCGCCGTTGTACGACGCGTTGGTGCTCCGGCTACGGGCTGGATGAGACCGGACTCCTGATCGGCTAATCGGCGACCGTCAGAGCGTGAGGCGTGGAGCTCGCGGATCAGCATGGACCGAGCAGGCCGTCCATACTGCTGAAGCCTGGACTCAGGACCGAGCGCCCTTGTGGAACTTTACCCCGGACGGTGCTTTGGAAAGGCCAAGCGTGCAGGTGCGGACGCTGAGGTCGATTTCGCGTCGATCGTCACAGAGTACGCACACACGGTGGTGATGACTGGGACACGCTGGCACTTCGGGTATGCCCCCTGTGCAGTTACGGATCTTGCTGAGCGGATGCTGACGAGACGTCCAGTCCAGAACCTCCCAACCCGGCGTTCGGATCTCTGACGGTACCCCTGGCATGATCCGGCTCCAGCATCGGCCTGTCATCGGCTCAGTTACGTCAACTAAGCATGGAGCAATGGCCAGTTGGCTTGACTAGCGCTACCGTTGGAAGCTCCATCGCCTGAACTACAGCTCCAGGCGCGGAAACAAGGGGAAGTCCGTCCCTCGGCCCATAAGGGGTTGGGCCGGGGGGCGGGCATCGCCTCCACGAGCGGGACGAGTGCCCCCCTTGCACTCCGTTCCGGGCGGGTTCGCCCGTCGTCCGCAAAGGAGCTGTATTCGAATTCAGGAGGTGGAGCGGTGGCCGAGAGCAAGAAGGAGTGGCGCAGGGAGCTGGTCTCAAAGTTCGCCGTCGCAGCAGCTGTAAAGGTGCTGTGGGGCCTGATCGTTGAGCTGGTGATCCGTCCTCACGAATGATCTTGGCGCCAAGCGGTGCCCCGGCAAACCCCTTTACCGGGGCACCGTCCGCCTTCCTCGGTGACGACCTGAAGACGTTCGGCTCAAGTCGACCTGCGTGTATCCGCGTACCGCGACCGAGTGTCCTTCGCCGTCGGCCGGAGGCACTGGCTGGGCCCGTGGTCATGGGTCGTCACTCGGTCAAGCTGCCGTTCGTGTTGTGCAGTCGGTGTCTGCCGGCGGGCCGGCACGGCGTAGTCAGCCGCGCAAGTAGGCGTATACCGCTGAGGCAATGGCGGTGCCAAGAGGGATGGGCACGGCATTGCCGATCTGTCGGGCGATGTCGGTCTTCGAACCGCACCAGCGGAAGTCGAGCGGGAAGCCCTGGATTCGGGCAGCCTCGTAGTGAGTGATCGGACGGGGTGCGGTGGGGTGGAGGTAGCGGCCCTTCTCCGGCTTGAAGAACTCGGTCCGGATGGTCACCGAAGGCTCGCCCAGTCGAAGTCGGCCCATGACATCCCCGGTACCGGTGTTGTGGTTGTCCCAGCTCTCGGTCGAGAGGTAGCTCACCTGCGTCTCCACACCCGCGGGCTTCGAAGTGTCGAAGATTCGGATCTCGCCATCCCCGTCCACCGTGTACCACTTGCCGCTCAGATCTTTGCGGTTACCACCCTTGGGGATGGCACGATAGCGGGCCCTTGAGAGTAGTTCAGGATTGCGGCCGAAGTGCAGGTCGATGGTTGTGAATACTCCGGGGAGGACGGAATCCACGTCAACGATGTACTCCTTGCCGTCCGGAAGTTCGGTGCCTCGGAGTTCGAGCAATTTCGATTCGTCGAATACGCCATCGACTGCCCTCCAGTAAGAGGGCTCCATGTTTACGTCGGCGAAGGGTTGGCTGGGGATGCCGATGCTACGCTTTGGGCGTCGGAAATGAGTCGTAGCGGGGTACTTCAACGATTGGCCATCGTCAATGTCCTTGCGGACGCCGATCACGATGGCTCGGCGACGTGCTTGAACCGCACCGTAGTCGGCCGCATTGAGGAGGTAGCGCTTGTGTTTGGTCTCCTCTGTTTCCCCTGTCTCATGGCCGGGGGGATCGACCAGTCGGTATTCGGACAGTCGGCCGCCCTCTTCTACTTCGTTGAGGAGGTTGCGGAACTCGTCCGATTTGAGGAATCGATCGACATTTTCAATGACGAAGACCTTCGGGCGGATTCTGCCGACAATGCGAACGTATTCCTCCCACAGGCGGTTCCGTTCAGCGCCCTTTTTGTGGCGGTTGAGAGCCGAGAAGCCCTGGCAGGGAGGCCCTCCGACTACGACGTCCGAGTGGAGTGCTTCCTCCGTAGGCTTCCAGTCCTCGATGTCCTCGAGATGTACGCGCGCAGCGGGAAGTCCATTGCCTGAATTGTGGGTTCCGAAGTTCACCGCATACGTCGCCGCGGCAGCGAGGTCGTGCTCGACTGCCGCGACGCTGCGGAAGACGGGCCCGCTCCCCTCGGCCCCCTTCGGGCGAAACTCATGAAACCCCTGGGTGAAGCCCCCACATCCAGAAAAAAGATCAAGGACAGTGATGGGCTCGGGGGTGAGTGGGCGGGGCGTGCTCATGAGGCGATCTTAGCTGCGCAGGGCGGCCGAGATGGCCCGTCCGACGGCGGTTGCGAGCGGCGGTGGCATAGCGTGTCCGATCTGTCGATACTTGGACGTCTTGCCCCCGAAGAAGCTCCATTCCTTGGGGATCGACTGGATCAGCGCAGCCTGTTCGACGGTCAACTTGGGTTGGCCGTCCGCGGGGAAGTCCGTCCCCGGGGGTTCATCACCGAGGCTGGTGCCGTTCACGCCGAGGGTGGCCCATGCCTTTTTGGTGCCGGTGGGACCGAGGTCGGCGCCTCCCCGACGGTCGGAGCCACCGACAAGGGCGGGTGCGATGCGGTCGGCCCCCTTGATCCAGCGTTCGGCGCCCGGCCATCCATAAGCGGACATGGAAGAGCCGAGTACCTCGCCGACGGACGGTGGTGGCGACTTGTCCGGCTCTGGCCAGGAGAACCGGGAGAAGTACGGGGCCTGCATGGCGACGAGGAAGCCGCTGCTGCGATTCTGCGGCACACCGAAGTCCGATGCATTGAGAACTCGCCAACTCCACTTGTAGCCGGCATCCCTGAGTTCGGTTTCGATCCACGAACGGTCGGAGGCGAAGTCAGGACTCTCCACGAGGTCCGGAACGTTCTCCAATAGCACCGCTTTCGGGCTGATTGCGCGTACCAGCCCTATCGCAGCTCTGAGAACTCCGCGCTCCTCCATGTCTTCTGTTCGGCCGACACTGGCGGGAGACTTCACGCGGGGCAGCCCACCGCTGACCAAGTCGACACCCAGAGTCTCTGGACGCTCACTCGGACGGAATTGGGCGACGTCCATGCAGATCACGTCCCACTCCGGCCGATTCAGGTCGATCGTGAAGCAGGAATCAGCTTTGCTGTCGATGAGTAGGACGGGATCGAACCCGGCTCGTTCCAGCCCGAGGGCCTGCGCTCCTGCCCCAGCACAGATCTCGACCGAGCGGAATCGACGAGGTGACTGCTCAGGTCGTTGATTACGCGTGAGCGGGTGGCAGCCAGGGGTTTCCGGCGAAGAGGTCGCGGAGCACGGTCAGGGGGTTGAGGTCGT
>NZ_JBFBBE010000078.1:0-43401 GCF_040682555.1 Streptomyces sp. NPDC051172 | reverse complement strand
CCGCAGACTTGCGCCCGCGACCAGCCCGAGTATCCCCACCCAACCGCACGCCAGAGCCTCCGACCAGGCATGTTCGAAGATGGCGATGACTCAAGGAAGCATTCCGTTCTGCATTCAGCCAGGGGTGCAGAAGGGAAAGGCGTATGACGGCATGGCGACGCGACCCCTCCCCGTGAGCGACGGCGTTCCCCCGGTCGCTGACTGATGTGCGCCTACGGAGTGGTCAGGCTCCGCCGATGCGCGGCATCACTGTAGACATACACAGAAGTGTTCGTACAGGTGATTCTTTGTGGTTTCTGTGTGCGGACGGCTGACCGGCTTCCGCCCCGGTGCGGCCAGCTCGCACCAGATCGTCTTGCGGTCCCTTCCCTGGTCAACGCCCCAACACCGGGCGAGTATGTCGACCAGGGCCAGGCCGCGGCCCGACTCGGCCGTGCCGGTGGCGGACAGGAGGACGGGCAGGGCGCGCGGGTCGGGGTCGGTGACCTCGATGCGGGTGTGGCCGCCGGGTGTGCCGGTGACGCGGGTCGTCACCGGGGTGCCCTCGCCGAGGTGGTCGATCACGTTCGTCAGCAACTCCGTTGCGCACAGGCGGACTTCGAAGTCGTGGGTACGGAGGTGGTGGCGCAACTCCGGTACGGCCTTCGGGGTGGCGAGCAGGCTGAGTTCGAACGTCACTGCTCGGCTGCCGTCTTCCGGAGAGCGGTGGCCAGCGCCTGGGCCGTTGCGGTGTTGCAGTTCCCGAGTGCGATGAGGCCGGCGGGCGGTGTGTGCGTACCGGCGAAGCTCGGGAGGTCAACGCGCAGGGAGGGCAACGTGATGCCGTGCAGGGCGAGTGCGGCGCGGAGTTCCTCCACGCAGAGGGTCACGTCGTAGGCCGAGGCCGTGGGGGAGTGGTCGGGCATGGGGGGCCTTCCTCTTCCTGTGCGTTGTGTGACGAACTCCTCACAGGTTGTCGTTGGGATCGCTACCGTGAAAGGGGTTTCGCGTTCGCGAGCGGGACGGCGGAAGGTGAACGATGGCACGGCGCAAGGACATTGACGGCTCGATGAGCGTCCCGACGTTCTACGGGAAGGAATTGAGGTGGAAGAGGGAGGCGGCGGGGCTGTCGTTGGAGGCGCTGCTGGAGGGCAGCTTCTACGGCAAGACGTTCCTCAGCGACATTGAGCGCGGGGAGCGGAGGATGCCGATCGATCTGGCCCGGCATGCGGATCGGGTGCTGGGAACTGACGGGTTTTTCGAGCGGCATTGCGAGGATGTGCGGAAGGCGCGGAGAGGGCCGCATGCCGCGTACTTCGAGAAGGTCCTGGAGGCGGAGAAGTACGCGGAGTTCATCGAGGAGTGGTGCCCCATCACCTTCCCCGGGCTGCTCCAGACCGCGCCGTACGCCCGGACGCTGGTCCGGTCGGCCCACCCGGCAGCCTCCGATGACTGGGTCGAGGAGAAGGTGACGGCCCGACTCGCCCGCGCCCGCCTCTTCGAGGAGGACCACTCCACCCCGGAGTACTGGGCGGTCCTGCACGAGTCGCTGATCGCGGACCCGATCCTTCCGCCGCTGGAGATGGCCGAACAGCTCGACCGGATCGTGGGGTTGGCCGAGCGGCGCCGGATCACTCCGCAGATCGTTCCGCGGACGTGCGGGGCGTATCCCTTGATGGCCGCCTCCATCAAGGTCATGACCTTCCCGGACGCGCCGCCGCTGATCTACACCGAGGCGTCGTACAGCGGTGACACCATCGACGATCCGGCCCTCGTGAAGCAATACCGCAAGGCATACGATCGGCTCAGGGCCGTCGCGCTGTCACCAGACACGTCCCTCGCCATGATCAAGGCAGCGGCAGAGGATTACCGAAATGGCAAGCAACCGGATCGACTTGAGTGACGCTCTCTGGTTCAAGAGCAGCTACAGCAACGGTGACGGCGGGGATTGCGTCGAAGTGGCAAGCGACTTCCCCGGCGCCGCCCTCTGGCGCAAGTCGAGCTACAGCAACGGCGACGGCGGCAACTGCGTCGAAGTCGCCGACAACATCCCCGGCCTCGTCCCCGTCCGGGACTCCAAGGCCCCCCAAGGCCCCGCCCTCATCCTCACCGCCGCAGCCTGGGCGCCCTTCGTCGCCTCACTCAAGGGGTGAACTGGGCCCGGTCGGCAACACACAGCCCGTCCGGCGTTTGAGGACGAGGCCCCTCGGGCCGATGGGGGTCTGGGGGCGCAGCCCCCAGGGCCGCGTACCCCCACCCACCCGCACCGGGATACCACCCGCACCGGGATACCACCCGCACCGGACTAGTCGAACCGCGAAAGATCCCGCAGCCAAACCGTCGCCGAACTGTCCGACGGCGCCCGCCAGTCACCCCGCGGCGACAGCGAACCCCCCGCCGAAACCTTCGGCCCATTGGGCATCGCCGAGCGCTTGAACTGCGCGAACGCGAAGAACCGCCGACAGAAGACCTCCAGCCAGCGCCGGATCTCCGGCAGGTCGTACGCCACCCGCTTGGCGTCGGGGAAGCCCGGTGGCCAGCCGCCCGCGTCCGAGTCGTGCCAGGCGTGCCACGCCAGGAAGGCGATCTTCGACGGCCGGAAGCCGTACCGCAGCACATGGAAGAGTGTGAAGTCGTGCAGCGCGTACGGCCCGATCTTCGACTCCGTCGACTGCATCTCCTCACCCGGCACCAGCTCCGGGCTGATCTCGGTGTCGAGGATCGCGGCGAGGATCTTCCCCGTCTCCTCGTCGAACTGCCGGCTGCTGATGACCCAGCGGATGAGGTGCTGGATCAGGGTTTTCGGCACTCCACCGTTGACGTTGTAGTGGCTCATCTGGTCGCCCACGCCGTACGTGGACCAGCCGAGCGCCAGCTCCGACAGGTCACCGGTGCCGAGCACGATCCCGCCCCGCTGGTTGGCCAGCCGGAAGAGATAGTCCGTGCGCAGGCCCGCCTGCACGTTCTCGAAGGTGACGTCGTACACCGGCTCACCCGAGGCGAACGGATGCCCCATCTCCTGCAGCATCAGCCGCGCCGTCGGAGTGATGTCCAACTCCGCCGCAGTGACACCCAGAGACCGCATCAACGCGTGCGCGTTGTCCTTGGTGTGGTCGCTGGTGGCGAAGCCGGGCAGCGTCCACGCGAGGATGTCGCTGCGCGGCCGCCCCGCACGGTCCATGGCCCGCGCGGCGACGATCAGTGCATGCGTGGAGTCCAGGCCGCCGGACACCCCGATGACCACCTTCGGGCCACCGATCGAGGCGAGGCGCTGCTGGAGCCCCGCCACCTGGATGTTGTACGCCTCGTAGCAGTCCTGCGCGAGCCGCTCGGCGTCGGCCGGCACGAACGGGAAGCGCTCCAGGCGGCGGCGCAGCCCGAGATCGGTCAGCGGCGGATCGAGCTCGAAGGCGACCGTCCGGAAGTCGGCGGTCCGCGCCCGGTGCGTACGGCGGTTGTCGTCGAACGTGCCCATCCGCTGCCGCTCCTGCCGCAGCAGGTCGAGGTCGACGTCGGCGATCGCGTACTCGTCGCCCAGCGGGAAGCGTTCGGTCTCGGCCAGCAACGCGCCGTTCTCGTAGACCATGGCCTGGCCGTCCCAGGACAGGTCGGTGGTCGACTCGCCGAGCCCGGCGGCCGCGTAGACGTACGCGGCGAGGCAGCGGGAGGACGCCGAGCGGCACAGCAGCTTGCGGTCCTCGGCCCGCCCGACCGTGATCGGGCTGCCCGACAGATTCACCAAAAGAGTCGCGCCTGCCAGCGCCGCCTCCGCGCTCGGCGGCACCGGCACCCACATGTCCTCGCAGATCTCCGCGTGCAGCACCAGACCGGGGACGTCTTCGGCGGCGAACAGCAGGTCCACGCCGAACGGTACGTCCGAGCCGCCGACGCGGATCGAGCCACCCCGCTCGTCCGCGCCGTCGCCGATCTGCCGGCGCTCGTAGAACTCCCGGTAGTTCGGCGGATACGACTTCGGTACCACACCCAGCACCCGGCCGCGGTGCACGATCACCGCGCAGTTGTAGACCCGGTTGCGGTGGCGCAGCGGGGCCCCGAGGACCAGGACCGGCAGCAGGCCCGCCGAGCCGGCCACCACCTCCCCGAGGGCCTGCTCGACCTGGTCGAGCAGTGCGTCCTGCAGCAGCAGGTCCTCGATGGAGTAGCCGCACAGCACCATCTCGGGGAAGACGGCGACGGCCACCCCCTCCTCGGCGCACCGGCGCGCGTGACGCAGAACCGCTTCGGCGTTGGCATGCGGCTCGGCGATGACGGTGTGGCCCGTACACGCCGCGACGCGGGCGAAGCCGTGCTGATAGATCGACCAGAAGTTCAATTCAGGCACGGGCCCAGTGTAATCGTCAGAGCGACGCGATCGCTGGGCGAGGGGTGTGCGTCGCCCCACGCACGCCGAAGGGGCGCGGGATGAACAACATCCCGCGCCCCTCAGGTGCCGTTACCGGCGGTGCGCTGCCTCAGTGGCCCTTGTACGACTCCACGTAGCCGTTCGCGGGCGAGCCCACGCCGGTGACGTCGTCGTAGCCCTTGACCGCGGACAGCGAGCTGTCCTTGCCGAGGCTGCGGACCGAGGTGACGAGACCGCCGGTGGCGTCGTAGCCGTTGGCGAAGTCCACGCGGGCCTCAGCCAGGTCGGAGCCCGTCGGGTTGTCGGTCACGTCGTGGAACACGCCCTTGCCGTACCGGGCGTAGATCTCCGGGTTGGCGAAGCCGATGACCTTGCCCCGTGCCTCCTGGGCCAGCGCCTGGACGGCCGCGATGACCGGAGCGGCGAGCGAGGTGCCGCCGATGCGGTACTCGTCGTACGCCTGGGTCTTCCCGTCCGGCAGGGTCTGGGTCTGGCCGACCAGGAAGCCGGTGTTCGGGTCGGCGATCGCCGCGATGTCCGGGACGACACGGTTGCCGTCGGCGCTGTTGGCCGTGGCGAGCGCGTCGGGGACGATGCCCTTCTGGTAGTACGGCTCGGCGACCGTCTTGCTGGTGCCGCCGCCCGCACCCGAGGTGAACGCGCCGGGGAAGTTGGTCCAGCTCTTGCCGTCCGCGGACAGCAGGGCCTTCTTGGTGCCCCAGCCGGTTTCCCACTGGTAGTTGTTGCTCTTGCCGACCGCCAGCGAGGTACCGCCGACCGCCGTCACCCAGGCCGAGTTGGCGGGGGTGTCGACCTGCTTCGTACCGGTGTTGGCGACCTCGTCGCCGTTGTCACCGGAGGAGAAGTAGAAGCCGATGCCCTCGACCGCGCCGAACTGGAACACCTGGTCGTAGGCGGCCGCGAGGTCCGGCGTCTGGTTGGCCTCGATGTCGCCCCACGAGTTGGAGACGATGTCGGCGAGGTGGTTGTCGACCACCTTGCTCAGCGAGTCCAGCAGGTCGTTGTCCAGGCAGGAGGCCGAGCCGACGTAGGTGACGTCCGCGGCCGGCGCGACCGCGTGCACGGCCTCGACGTCCAGGGTCTCCTCGCCGTACCAGCCGGCCGCCTTGCAGTCCTTGGTGTTCGTGTACTTCTTCGGCAGGACCTGGTGCAGCTGCCCGGTCGTCCACTTGGCGTCACCGTGCTTGCCCGCGTACGTCTGCGCGTCGAAGGCGATGTACGGCGAGGCGTACGCGTCCGTGATGGCGACCTTGACGCCCTTGCCCGTGTAGCTGCCCGCACCGTAGGCGGCGCGCAGCTGCTTGCCGGTGTAGCCCTGGATCGCGTACGGGATCTTCGAGCCGTACGCGTCCGGCAGCGTGCTCGCGATGTTCGAGCCGAAGTACGAGGAGAACGGCCCGGAGTTGCGGAACACGGTCTCCGGCTGCGGCAGCTGGTCGTCGTGGGTCGCCTTGTGCGGCGCGTTGTCCAGGCCGGTGACGGTCAGGACGGCGCCCTTGAGACTGTCCGGGACGGTGGCGGCCTTGGCCGGCGCCCGGTAGGTCTTCGAACCCTTGGTGTAGTCGTGCAGCGAGGTGCCGAACGCCTTCTCGGCGGCGGCCACGTCACCGGTGACGGAGACGTAGTGCTGCGTGACGCCCGTGACCTTCAGGCCCGCGGACTTCAGCCACGACTTGACCGCGGCCACCTGGGCCTTGGTCGCGCCGAAGTGGGCCTGCGCCTGCTTGGCGCTCAGGTACTTGCCGTACGAGGCCGAGCTCGGGTCGGACACGGCCTTCGCGTAGCGCGCGAGGCCGGCGGCGTCCTTGCCTGCGAAATACACCCGGGCGGAGACCTGGGCGCTGTCCGAGGTGGCGCCCTTGTCCGCCTTGGCCGTCGCCCACGCGGGCTTGGTGCCCGCGAGTGCGTCCCGGCCGGGATTGTCCGCGGCGTGCGCCGCGGGTATGCCGAGCGCCAGCGCACCGGCGATCATGGGCAGAGTTGCTGCCATGCTCACGGTGCGCAGACTGGCGCGGTTGGATCTCATAGAACCCCCTGCGATGCGGTTCTTCGCATGTGTGGTCGGTCGTCGTCGTGATCCGCGTAGACAACCCGCTCCGCGGCGGAGGCGCGGGCAGTGGATCAAGCGATGGGGGCCACTCTTTCGATGAACCGTTCATGCCAGGGGAATGCGTAAGCCAAGAGAACCCCAAGGAACCGTCATCCGGGGCGATTTGAGGCTTTCGTTCCCGCTGGAGGGTTATGAACGCGCTTTCGCCCCACGCTCCTTGAGCATGCCCGCCATCAGCTCGATCTCCGACTGCTGAGCGTCGACCATGCCCTGCGCGAGACTCTTCTCCACCCCGACCCTGCACTTGGCGACACAGCCCTCGGCCATGTGGATACCGCCCTTGTGATGGTCCGTCATGAGCTGCAGATAGAAGACCTCGGCCTGCTTGCCGTTGAGCTGGCCGAGCTTCTTCATCTCCGTGTCCGTCGCCATGCCGGGCATCAGCGAGCCGTCGCCGCGCTCGGGCATGTCGCCCATGCCCATCCACGACATCGGCGGCTTCGCCGACACCTTCGGCAGCCCCCACAGATCCAGCCAGCCCAGCAGCATGCCGCGCTGGTTGGCCTGGGTCTGCGCGATGTCGTAGGCGAGCCGCCGCACCTCCGCGTTCTGCGTACGGTCGCGCACGATGTACGACATCTCGACGGCCTGCTGGTGATGCACCGCCATGTCCCGCGCGAACCCCGCGTCCGCGGAGTCGGCGGTGGGCGTGCTCGCGGCCGTGTCCGGCCCGCCGTCCTCGGCGACCGCGTAGGTGATCGCGCCCGCGGCGACCAGCGCGGCCGCCGCCGCCCCCGCGATCCAGCCGATGTGCTTCTTCATCTCACATCGTCCCGCCGGTGCAGGAGGCACCCGGCTCGGGGGTCTGCTTGCCCTGCACATACGTCTCGAAGAACTTGGCGACCTTCGGGTCGTCGGCGCTGGTCACGCTCAGCTGGTGCCCCCACGCCGACAGCTCGATCGGGGAGCTCTGGTTCGTGTACGGGCTCATCAGCGAGTACGGCGTCTGCTTCACCTTCGCCGCCAGCTTGTCCACGTCGGACTTCGTCGCCTTGTCGGTGTACGTCACCCAGACCGCGCCGTGCTCCAGGGCGTGCACCGCGTTCTCGTCGTGCACGGGCTTGGTGTAGACGTCGCCGTTGCAGTTGAGCCACACCTGGTTGTGGTTGCCGCCGACCGGCGGGTGCATCGGGTAGTTGACGGTCCCGGCGACATGGGTGCGGGCCAGC
Source organism: Streptomyces sp. NPDC051172 (assembly GCF_040682555.1). NCBI lineage: Bacteria > Bacillati > Actinomycetota > Actinomycetes > Kitasatosporales > Streptomycetaceae > Streptomyces > Streptomyces sp. NPDC051172. The sequence goes on along the minus strand of NZ_JBFBBE010000078.1, from coordinate 35,759 downwards.
TTGCCCGTCCAGGTCCGCACCCCGTCCGCGCCGGTGACGAAGTGCCCCTTGCCGTCGCCCGAGGACGTCGTATCGCTCGCCGTGTCGTTCTTCTTGCCGTCCTGCGACTTCACGATGAGGACACCGCCGACCACCAGAGCGGCGACGACCAGCACGCTCGCGCCGATCGTCAGGATCCGGTTGCGCCGCTCGCGGGCCTGCTCGGCACGCCGCATCTCCTCTATTCGCGCCTTGCGTGCCGCGCTGCTGCTCTTCTTGGCGGTGGCCATCGCAGTGTCCTTCTGGGGGAATCGGGTGGGGAGTGCAAAAAAATGTCGGTCGGGTCGCCTGATCGTAGTGGGAGACCGGTGATGTTTTGCAGACGGGGCAAGGGAAAGCCGGGTCCTGCAGAGGCGCTCGTTACCTTCTGCCGGGCCTCCCATTACGGATGTCGGTCCGAGCAGGCAAGATGGGCGGTGAGCAGTACACCCGCCGTTGGTGAGGCGTTCAGTCCGCGGCCAGCCGGCCGATCATGGTCGGCAACGCGCACGAAATGCTGTTGTGGTGTGATGCTCAGGTGCCCGACCGCCTCCTGCGGGACAGGGAGACAGGCGGCCTGACCAGCAAGGATGGGGAAGCGGAAGATGGACAAGCAGCAGGAGTTCGTGCTCCGGACACTGGAGGAGCGCGACATCCGGTTCGTACGGCTGTGGTTCACGGACGTGCTGGGCTTCCTCAAGTCCGTCGCCGTGGCCCCGGCCGAGCTGGAACAGGCCTTCGACGAGGGCATCGGCTTCGACGGGTCGGCCATCGAGGGCTTCGCCCGGGTCTACGAGTCCGACATGATCGCCAAGCCGGACCCGTCGACCTTCCAGATCCTGCCCTGGCGCGCCGAGGCCCCCGGCACCGCCCGTATGTTCTGCGACATCCTCATGCCGGACGGCTCCCCGTCCTTCGCCGACCCGCGCTACGTCCTCAAGCGCGCCCTCACGCGCGGCTCCGACCTGGGCTTCACCTTCTACACCCACCCGGAGATCGAGTTCTTCCTGCTGAAGGACCGCCCGCTGGACGGCACGCGCCCGACGCCCGCCGACAACTCCGGCTACTTCGACCACACCCCGCAGAACATCGGCATGGACTTCCGCCGCCAGGCGATCACCATGCTGGAGTCGATGGGCATCTCGGTCGAGTTCTCCCACCACGAGGGCGCCCCCGGCCAGCAGGAGATCGACCTCCGCTACGCCGACGCGCTCTCCACGGCGGACAACATCATGACGTTCCGCCTGGTCATGAAGCAGGTGGCGCTGGAGCAGGGCGTCCAGGCGACCTTCATGCCCAAGCCGTTCTCGGAGCACCCGGGCTCCGGCATGCACACGCACCTGTCCCTGTTCGAGGGCGACCGCAACGCGTTCTACGAGTCGGGTTCGGAGTACCAGCTCTCCAAGGTCGGCCGTTCCTTCATCGCGGGCCTGCTCAAGCACGCGGCGGAGATCTCCGCGGTCACCAACCAGTGGGTGAACTCGTACAAGCGCATCTGGGGCGGCTCGGAGCGCACCGCCGGCGCAGGCGGCGAGGCCCCCTCCTACATCTGCTGGGGTCACAACAACCGCTCGGCCCTGGTCCGCGTCCCGATGTACAAGCCCGGCAAGACGGGCTCCGCGCGCGTGGAGGTCCGCTCCCTCGACTCCGGTGCCAACCCGTACCTGGCGTACGCGGTCCTCCTGGCGGCCGGCCTGAAGGGCATCGAGGAGGGCTACGAGCTCCCGCCGGGCGCCGAGGACGACGTCTGGGCCCTCTCGGACGCCGAGCGCCGCGCGATGGGCATCGAACCGCTGCCCCAGAACCTGGGCGAGGCCCTGACCCTCATGGAGCGCAGCGACCTGGTCGCCGAGACCCTGGGCGAGCACGTCTTCGACTTCTTCCTGCGCAACAAGCGGCAGGAGTGGGAGGAGTACCGCTCGGAGGTCACCGCGTTCGAGCTGCGGAAGAACCTGCCGGTGCTGTAGGCGCAGATCGGAGCGGGTCTCCCGCTGATTCGGCGAGTGGGGCCGACGGTCACGGACCGTCGGCCCCATCCGTCGATCAGCGGCCTGCGTCTCAGGAGGCCCAGATCCCCGTGATGTCCGACGCGGAGGCCGCGTTGCCCGCGTGGCTCGTCAGGCCCTGCGAGTCCTCCAGGGTGCGGAGCAGGTCGTAGTGGTTGTACTTGGTGGAGCTGGTGGAGCCCGCCGTGACCGGCTGGCCGTACAGGACCGTCGGGATGCGGTTGCCGGACAGTCGGTTGTCCTCGTCGAAGGTGATCACGAGGAGGCTGTTGTGGGTGGACGCCCAGGTGGCGTAGGCGCCGAGGTTGTCCTTGATCCAGGTGTCACCGGTCGACACCGAGCAGTCGTGCATGTCGCTGCACAGGTTCGGGGTGACGAAGGAGACGGCGGGGAGGGTCGAGTAGTCGCTCGGGAAGTCGTCGAAGGTCTTCGCGGACGACGTCGGTACGTTGCTGAAGCCGAACCACGGGTTGTGCTTCTGGGCGTAGTCGCCGTCGCTGCAGGTGGTGTCGCCCTCGCTGGGCAGCGACTCGTTGTAGCTGGCCCAGGTCCGGCCGGCGTCGATCAGCTCGGAGGCGAGGTTGCCGGCCGAGGAGAAGCCCGGGGTGACACAGCTGTCGTCGGTGACGCCCTGGGTGGAGCCCGAGAACAGCGCGTAGTAGTTGGGCTGGCTCGGGTGGGTCTCGGCGTAGGACTGGGTGAGGCTCGCGCCGCCGGACCTGAGCGAGTTGATGTACGGGGCGCTCGACGAGCCGATCACCTGGCTGTACGCGTGGTTCTCCATGACCACGACGACCACGTGGTCCGGGGACGGCACGCCCGACGCGGCGGACGAGGAGCCGCCGAGGCCGGTCCAGAGACCGACGGCCGCGGCCGTGAAGGCGAGCGCGGACGCCAAGGCCGTACCGCTGCGGCGAAACGGCGAAGGGACGGAACGAACGGCGCGGGCGGAACTGCTGCCGGGCACATCAACCTCCGGTGGGGGAAGGACGGGGGCGGCGGTGCGAATAGAGCATGCTCACGTCAAAATGCCCGCGTCCCACCGTGCCCAACCCGGAGGATGAAGATCGGGTGAACTACTGCCCGGCGGCCAGGTCGGCGAGCACCTTGTGCAGCGGCTCCGTGGCCCGGCGCCGGTACTCCTGGATCGCCCAGCCGTTTCCGTCCGGGTCCTTGAAGTACATGAAGGTGGCGCCGTCCTGCGGTGCGAACTGCTGCGGCTCGGTGACTTCCAGTCCGCGTGCGGTCAGCTCCTCGTAGGCCGCCTTCGCGTCCGTCACGCACAGCTGCATCCCGTGGTAGGTCCCCGGCTGTGGCGTCCCCGTGGGCACCTGCAGGCCGTCGATCAGCGCGATCGAACACCCCGATCCGGGCGGGGTGAGCTGCACGATCCGCACCCCCTCCATCACCTCGCCGTCCAGGTCCACGTGAAAGCCGACCTTGTCGCGGTAGAACTCCTTGGCCCGGTCCACGTCCGAGACCGGCAGCAGGATCACTTCGAGGCTCATGTCCATGGAACGACTCCTTTGTCGTACGTCAGCCATGTTCGTCATACGTCGGTCGTGCGTCAGCCCTGGCTCAGTCATACGGCACGAGGACGTCGCAGGGCCACGGCTTCGGGAGAACGGACCGGAGTTTCTGTCGGTGTCTCCGGTTAGGCTCGGCCGAGTACGACCTTGATCCGACAGGAGGACGGGGATGACGGTGCCCGGGCGCAGGAGCAGTACCTTCACGCGGCTGCTGCGGCACGGGTTCACCGATCCCTCCGCCGCCGAGCGGCTGCTGGACAGCGTGGAGCTCATGCCCGTGCGGGACGACCCGGTGCTGCTCGACGCGCTGGGTGCCACCGCCGACCCGGACCTGGCGCTGCTCGGTCTCGTACGGCTCCTGGAGGCCCAGCCGGGCCCCACCGCGCGCCGCGAGCTGCTCGACACGCTGATAGCGGCCAAGCCGCTGCGCGACCGGCTGCTCGGCGTGCTCGGGGCCTCCGCCGCGCTCGCCGACCATCTGGCCCGGCACCCGCGCGACTGGGAGGCGCTGGTCACCTACGAGCCGCGGGACCTGCACCCGGGGGTGGAGGAGTTCGAGCGGGGCCTCGCGGAGGCCACCGACCCCGTCTCCCTGCGCGTCGCCTACCGCCGCTGCCTGCTGTCCATCGCCGCCCGCGACGTGTGCGGCACCACCGACCTCGCCGAGACCGCCGCCGAACTCGCCGACCTCGCCACCGCCACCCTGCGTGCCGCCCTCGCCATCGCCCGCGCCGCAGCCCCCGAGGACGCCGCCCTGTGCCGGCTCGCGGTCATCGCGATGGGCAAGTGCGGCGGCCATGAGCTCAACTACGTCTCCGACGTCGACGTGATCTTCGTGGGCGAGGCCGTGGACGGGGCCGACGAGGGCAAGGCCCTGCGCTCCGCCACCAAGCTCGCCTCGCACATGATGCGGATCTGCTCGGAGACGACCGTGGAAGGGTCGATCTGGCCCGTCGACGCCAATCTGCGGCCCGAGGGCCGGAACGGCCCGCTGGTCCGCACCCTCTCCAGCCACCTCGCCTACTACCAGCGCTGGGCCAAGACCTGGGAGTTCCAGGCCCTGCTCAAGGCCCGCCCGGTGGCCGGCGACATCGAGCTCGGCGAGGAGTACGTCGCCGCCCTCGAACCCCTGGTCTGGCAGGCCGCCGAGCGGGAGAACTTCGTCGTCGACGTCCAGAAGATGCGCCGCCGGGTCGTCGAGAACATCCCCGCCGCCGAGATCGACCGCGAGCTGAAGCTCGGCCCCGGAGGCCTGAGGGACGTCGAATTCGCCGTACAGCTGCTGCAGTTGGTGCACGGCCGGGCGGACGCGGCGCTGCGCAGCGGCACCACCCTGGACGCGCTGCAGGCGCTGGCGGCGGGCGGGTACGTGGGGCGCGCCGACGCCGTGCAGCTCGATGAGGCCTATCGGTTCCTGCGATCCATGGAGCACCGGATCCAGCTGTACCGGCTGCGACGCACCCACCTCGTCCCCGAGGACGAGGCCGACCAGCGGCGCATCGGGCGCTCGCTCGGCCTGCGCGTCGACCCGGTCGCCGAGCTCAACCGTGAATGGCGGCGGCACGCGGCCGTCGTACGCAGGCTGCACGAGAAGCTCTTCTACCGCCCACTGCTCGACGCGGTCGCCCAACTCGCCCCCGGGGAAGCCAGGTTGAGCCCGGAGGCGGCCCGGGAGCGGCTGGTCGCGCTCGGGTACGGCGACCCGGCCGCCGCCCTGCGCCACCTGGAGGCGCTGGCCTCCGGGGTGACCAGAAAGGCCGCCATCCAGCGGACCCTGCTGCCCGTGCTCCTCGGCTGGTTCGCGGACTCCGCCGATCCGGACGCGGGTCTGCTCAACTTCCGCAAGGTCTCCGACGCGCTCGGCAAGACCCCCTGGTATCTCCGGCTGCTGCGGGACGAGGGCGCGGCGGCCGAGAACCTCGCACGCGTACTGTCCGCCGGGCGCCTCGCTCCCGACCTGCTGATGCGCGCCCCGGAGGCGGTGGCCCTGCTCGGCGACGGCGACGGCGGGGGACTGGAGCCGCGCGAGCGGGCCCACCTGGAGCCGGAGGTCCTCGCCGCCGTCGGCCGCGCGGAGAACGCGCAGCAGGCGGTCACCGCGGCCCGTGGCGTCCGCCGCCGCGAGCTGTTCCGTACGGCCGCCGCCGACATCGTCGGCTCCTACGGCACCGAGACCCAGCCGGCCGAGGCCGACCAGGGCGCGCTGGTGGACCTGGTCGGCGGCGCGGTGTCCGACCTGACGGCGGCGACGCTCGCCGGGACCCTGCGTGCGGTGGTGCGTGACAGCTGGGGCGACACCCTGCCCACCCGGTTCGCCGTGATCGGCATGGGCCGCTTCGGGGGCCACGAGCTGGGCTACGGCTCCGACGCGGACGTGATCTTCGTACACGAGCCGTGCGAGGGCGTGCCCGAGCAGGAGGCCTCGCAGGCTGCCAACCGGGTCGTCTCGGAGATGCGGCGACTGCTGCAGATCCCGAGCGCGGACCCGCCGCTGCTGATCGACGCGGACCTGCGGCCCGAGGGCAAGTCCGGCCCGCTGGTACGGACACTGAAGTCCTACGAGGCCTACTACCGCCGCTGGTCCCTGGTCTGGGAGTCGCAGGCGCTGCTGCGGGCCGAGCCGGTCGCCGGGGACGAGGAGCTGGGGCGGTCCTTCATCGAGCTGATCGATCCGCTGCGGTATCCGGCGGAAGGGCTCGGGGACGACGCCATACGGGAGATCCGCCGCCTGAAGGCCCGCATGGAGTCCGAGCGGCTGCCCCGCGGCGCCGACCCCAAACTGCACACCAAGCTGGGGCCCGGCGGCCTGTCCGACGTCGAATGGACCGTACAGCTGCTGCAGCTGCAGCACGGCTGGAGCGAGCCGGGCCTGCGCACCACCCGTACCCGTGAGGCGCTGGCGGCGGCGGCCGCGGCCGAGCTGATCTCCGCGGAGGACGCGTCGATACTGGACGAGGCATGGGTCCTGGCCACCCGCGTCCGCAACGCCGTGATGCTGGTGCGCGGGCGTGCGGGGGACACCTTCCCTTCGGACGGGCGTGAACTTGCTGCCGTGGGGCGGTACTTGGGGTACGGGGACGGGCATGTGGGGGACATGCTGGACGCGTATCGCCGCACGGCGCGGCGGGCTCGGGCCGTGGTGGAGGTGCTGTTCTACGGGGCGTAGGGACGGTTTTTCGGCTGCGGGTGCGCCGTGGTTGCTCGCGCGGTTCCCCGCCCCCCTTCAGAGCGCGGGGCCGCGTCCGACATGCGGCCACCGCCGCGCTGCAGACGATTGAGTCGCGGGCCCGGCACTTCCGGCAAGGCATACGGCAGCGCTCCGTACCAGACCCGAGCCACCGCGAACCCGAACGCCAGGCACAGCAGACCGCCCACCGCATCCAGCCAGAAGTGATTGGCGGTAGCCACGATCACCGTCAGCGTCATCACCGGATACAAAAGACCAAGAACCCGCACCCACGGCACCCTGGCCAGCGCGAAGATCGTCAACCCGCACCACATCGACCACCCGATGTGCATGGACGGCATCGCCGCGTACTGGTTCGACATGTGCTTCAGGTCCCCGGAGGCCATCGACCCCCAGGTCTGATGGACCATGACCGTGTCGATGAAGGTGCTGCCGTTCATGAGCCGCGGCGGCGCCAGCGGATACAGGTAGTAACCGACCAGCGCCACACCCGTCGTCGCGAACAGCACCAGACGGGTCGCGGCGTATCGGCCCGGGTGACTACGGTAGAGCCACACCAGCACACTCAGAGTCACCACGAAGTGCAGCGTCGCGTAATAGTAGTTCATGCCGACGATCAGCCAAGTCACCGAGTTCACGGCGTGGTTGACCGACTTCTCGACGGCGATGCCGAGATGGTGCTCCATCCCCCACACCCAGTCGGCATTGCGCAGCGCCTGGCCGCGCTGTTCCGGAACCGCATTACGGATCAGTGAGTACGTCCAGTAACTCACCGCGATCAGAACGATCTCGAACCAGAGGCGGGGGTGGCGCGGGGCGCGCAGCCGGCGCAGGAATCCCCGGCCGTTCGCGGCCGTGAGGGAATCGGGAGCGGCCGTCAGTTCACGGTCGTTCAGACTGGTCACGGTCGAGTCACCCATGGGCACAAAGTCTGCCAGAAACGCCTTCTGCGACCGATCATCCCGCGGTCGGGTTCAGGCCGCATGTTCTACAACGGACGGACGTGCGCGCCTACTCCCGACGCACTGCACGAACTCGAAGACTCTCCGCCTTAGGGACGAGTCCGGTCCCCAGGCGCCGAAGCAGTCGAACCACGCACCACCAGTTCCGGCATGAACACGAACTCACTGTGGGGTGCAGGCGTCCCGCCGATCTCCTCCAGCAACGTACGCACCGCCGCCTGCCCCATGGCCGGGACCGGCTTGCGGATCGTGGTCAGCGGTGGGTCCGTGAAGGCGATCAAAGGGGAGTCGTCGAAGCCCACCACCGAGACGCCCCGCGGGACTTCGAGGCCGAGCTGCCGCGCCGCCCGTATCGCGCCGAGCGCCATCATGTCGCTCGCGCACACCACCGCCGTGCAGTCACGGCCGATCAGCGCGGTGGCGGCGGCCTGACCGCCCTCCAGCGTGTACAGCGAGTGCTGGACGAGCTCCGTCTCGATCGTCTGCGCGCTCAGACCGGTCTGGTCCTGCATCGAACGCACAAAGCCCTCGATCTTGCGCTGCACCGGCACGAAGCGCTTGGGGCCGAGGGCGAGACCGATCCGCACATGTCCCAGCGACACCAGGTGCGTGACCGCCAGGGTCATCGCCGCGCGGTCGTCGGGAGAGATGAACGGCGCCTGCACCTTTGGCGAGAACCCGTCCACCAGCACATACGGCACGCCCTGCGCTCGCAGCCGCTCGTAGCGCTCCATGTCGGCGGTGGTGTCGGCGTGCAGTCCGGAGACGTAGATGATGCCGGCGACCCCGCGGTCGACGAGCATCTCCGTCAGCTCGTCCTCGGTGGATCCGCCGGGGGTCTGGGTGGCGAGCACCGGGGTGTAGCCCTGCCGGGTCAGGGCCTGGCCGATCACCTGGGCCAGCGCCGGGAAGATCGGGTTCTCCAGCTCCGGGGTTATCAGGCCCACCAGGCCCTCGCTGCGCTGCCGCAGCCGCACCGGGCGCTCGTAGCCGAGCACGTCGAGTGCGGCGAGCACGGACTGGCGGGTGGTGGCGGCGACGCCCGGCTTGCCGTTGAGGACGCGGCTGACGGTCGCTTCGCTCACCCCCGCCTGAGCAGCGATGTCGGCAAGCCGTGTGGTCACAGGGGTGGACTGTACCGGCCGACCGTCACTTTGCACACCAATCGGACGCCGGGCGCGAGCTGTTGCACGGCCCCGAGCGGGTTGCTGCGTCATCGCGGTCCCTCGTGTTCTGGTGGGCGCCTGGTTCGGCAAGGGCTTGCAGAGTCTTGCACAACACTCCCACGGGCCGCTCAACGGCTTCAATACCCGGTTGCGCGGGGGTCGAGAAGAGGTCACGGGCCGGTAACCTTCGCACCTCCTTGCAATTTTTTGCTGCAAGACCTTTCGCGCAGCTTTCAACGCTGTTACGTTCACGTCGCCCGGCGGCGGCAACGGCGCAGTCGGCACGACAGCAGGAACGGCAGACGGGGCCGCACCTGCATCACACGGGCTTTCACCCTCAAGGAGAACTCATGCGGCGTGGCATAGCGGCCACCGCGCTGGTGGCGTCCCTCGCCCTGGCGGCGACGGCGTGCGGCGGAAGTGGCAGCGGCAGCGACAAGAGCAGCGGCCCGGTCACCATCACCTGGTGGGACACCTCCAACGCCACCAATGAGGCGCCGACGTACAAGGCCCTGGTCAGCCAGTTCGAGGCCGCCAACAAGGACATCAAGGTCAACTACGTCAACGTCCCCTTCGACCAGGCGCAGAACAAGTTCGACACCGCCGCCGGCTCCAAGGGCGCCCCGGACGTGCTGCGATCCGAGGTCGGCTGGACCCCCGCCTTCGCCAAGAAGGGCTACTTCCTGCCGCTGGACGGCACCGAGGCCCTGACGGACCAGAGCAAGTTCCGCTCGAACCTGATCGAGCAGGCCAAGTACGACGGCAAGGTCTACGGCGTCCCGCTGGTCACCGACACCCTCGCCCTCGTCTACAACAAGGCCCTGTTCAAGAAGGCCGGCATCACCGAGGCCCCCAAGACCTGGGACGAGCTGAAGGCCGACGCCGCGAAGGTCGACTCCAAGGCCAAGGTCTACGGCTACTGGGGCTCCACCCAGTCCTACTACGCGCAGACCTTCCTCTACGGCGAGGGCACCGACACCGTCGACGCCGGCGCCAAGAAGATCACCGTGAACTCGGCCCCCGCGAAGAAGGCGTACGGCACCTGGCTGAGCCTCTTCAAGGGACAGGGCCTGCACAAGGCCGACACCACCGCCGACGCCTACGCCCACATCCAGGACGCGTTCGTCAACGGCAAGGTCGCCTCGATCATCCAGGGCCCCTGGGAGATCACGAACTTCTACAAGGGCTCCGCCTTCAAGGACAAGTCCAACCTCGGCATCGCCACCGTCCCGGCCGGTTCCACCGGCAAGGCGGGCGCCCCGACCGGCGGCCACAACCTGTCCGTCTACGCCGGCTCGGACTCCGCCCACCAGAAGGCCGCACTGAAGTTCGTCAACTTCATGACCTCCGCGAAGTCCCAGACGGAGATCGCCCTGAAGAACTCCACGCTGCCGACCCGCGACGACGCCTACACCGCCGAGGTCAAGGCCGACCCGGGCATCGCCGGCTTCCAGACGGTCCTGCCCGCCGCCCAGCCGCGCCCCGCGCTGCCCGAGTACAGCTCCCTGTGGACCCCGCTGGACACCGAGCTGACCGCGATCGCCGGCGGCAAGGAGTCCCTCGACAAGGGCCTGAGCAATGCCGAGCTCGCCATGGCCAAGCTGGTGCCGGACTTCAGCAAGTGAGCCCCGAGTGACCGTCGGGTCCGCCATTCCCAGGGGGGACGGACCCGGCGGTCACCGGCCTGCGCCCAGCGCGCCCGCCGCTTTGACTGCCGTAGAACTTCCCAGGCCGTAGAACTCCCCAGAAGGTGTCGAACATGACAGTCGCCATCGACCGCGCCACCGGCAAACGCCACGGTGACCGCGCGCCGCGGCCCGGGTTGGGCGGGCGCCTCAAGCGCAGCTACCAGAAGTACTGGTACGCGTACGCGATGATCGCCCCGGTGATCGTCGTGCTCGGTGCCCTCGTTCTGTACCCGCTGGTGTACGGCCTGTATCTGACGCTCACGGACGCCAACAGCCTCAACACGGCGCGCACGATCGGCGTCAACCACATCGACGCCACCTACAAGTTCATCGGGCTCGACAACTACAAGGACATCCTGTTCGGCCCGACGGCCTACGACCGCTTCTGGTCGCACTTCATCTGGACGATCGTCTGGACGGCGCTCTGTGTCGCCCTGCACTACACGATCGGTCTCGGCCTGGCGCTGCTGCTCAACCAGAAGCTGCGCGGCCGCACCTTCTACCGGCTGATCCTCATCCTGCCGTGGGCCGTGCCGACCTTCGTCACCGTCTTCGGCTGGCGCTTCATGCTTGCCGACGGCGGCATCATCAACACCGTGCTGCACGCCCTCCATCTGCCCCAGCCCTCGTGGCTGGAGGACACCTTCTGGCAGCGGTTCGCCGCGATCATGGTCAACACCTGGTGCGGTGTGCCGTTCATGATGGTCTCCCTGCTCGGCGGACTGCAGTCCATCGACGCCTCCCTGTACGAGGCCGCCGAGATGGACGGCGCCACCGCCTGGCAGCAGTTCCGCTACGTCACCCTGCCGGGCCTGCGGTCCGTCAGCTCCACCGTCGTCCTGCTCGGCATCATCTGGACCTTCAACCAGTTCGCCGTGATCTTCCTGCTGTTCGGCAACACGGCGCCCGACGCCCAGATCCTGGTCACCTGGGCGTATTACCTCGGCTTCGGACAGCAACCGCGTGACTTCGCACAGTCCGCCGCCTACGGCATGCTGCTGCTGGCCATCCTGATCGTCTTCACCTCCTTCTACCGCCGCTGGCTGAACCGCAATGAGCAGCAGCTCGCGATCTGAGGCAGGAGTCACCATGAGCACCGAAACACCCCCCGAGATCAAGACCGACCGTCCGGTGACCCCGCAGGTCCTCGCCGCCTCGCAGCTCCGCCCGGTCCACCGCCGCGGCGAACGCGGCCGCGCAGCGTCCCTCGCCTCGCACGGCATCCTGACCGTCGCGAGCCTGATCGCCTTCCTCCCGGTCGCCTGGCTGGTCTATCTGTCCCTCGGCCCGGACAAGGACGACTATCTGCACCCCGGCGGCATCTGGGCCAAGATGTCGTTCTCCAACTACTCGTTCGTGCTCCAGCACACCGAGTTCTTCGACTGGCTGAAGAGCTCGCTGATCGTCTCGCTGGGTACGACGGTCATCGGTGTCCTCATCGCGGCCACCACCGGCTACGCCGTCTCCCGCATGCGCTTCCCCGGCTACAGGAAGTTCATGTGGGTGCTCCTGGTCACCCAGATGTTCCCGGTGGCGGTCCTCATGGTGCCGATGTACCAGATCCTGTCGGACCTGCAGCTCATCGACAGCTATCTCGGTCTCATCCTCGTCTACTGCTCGACCGCGGTGCCTTACTGCGCATGGCTGCTGAAGGGCTACTTCGACACGATCCCGTTCGAGATCGACGAGGCCGGGCGCGTCGACGGGCTGACGCCCTTCGGCACGTTCGCGCGACTGATCCTGCCGCTCGCCAAGCCGGGCCTGGCGGTCGCCGCCTTCTACAGCTTCCTCACCGCCTTCGGCGAGGTCGCGTTCGCGTCGACGTTCATGCTGTCCGACACGAAGTACACCTTCGCCGTCGGTCTGCAGACCTTCGTCAGCGAGCACGACGCTCAGCGCAACCTGATGGCCGCGACGGCGGTGCTGATTGCGATACCCGTGTCCGCGTTCTTCTATCTCGTGCAGAAGAACCTGGTGACGGGACTTACCGCCGGCGGCACGAAGGGCTGACCGCCGGTTGCGCCGTGATGGGCCGTCGTTTGTCTCCGGCTTCGTCGTGGCTGGTCGCGCAGTTCCCCGCGCCCCTTCGAGGCACGGGTGGCGGCCGCGGTCTTCATCCGACCCCGCTTTGACCGCGGCCGCCTCGTCACCCGCCGCCGTATCCACCTCCGACCCGATGACTCCGTTACGTATAGGACGCCATGAGCCAGCAGCACTCCACCATCGACCCGGCACCGAACCCCGCCAAAGCCCAGCGCAGCGACTGGTGGCGGGACGCGGTGATCTACCAGGTCTATCCGCGCAGCTTCGCCGACAGCAACGGTGACGGCATGGGCGATCTGGAAGGCGTACGCTCCCGACTCCCGTATCTGCGCGACCTCGGCGTGGACGCCGTGTGGCTCAGCCCCTTCTACGCCTCCCCGCAGGCCGACGCCGGCTACGACGTCGCCGACTACCGGGCCGTGGACGCCATGTTCGGCAACCTCCTCGACGCCGACGCGCTGATCCGCGACGCCCACGAGCTGAGCCTGAGGGTCATCGTCGACCTCGTCCCCAACCACTCCTCGGACCAGCACGAGTGGTTCAAGCGGGCGCTGCGGGAGGGACCCGGATCGCCGCTCCGCGAGCGCTACCACTTCCGCCCCGGCAAGGGGAAGAACGGCGAACTCCCGCCCAACGACTGGGAGTCCATCTTCGGCGGCCCGGCCTGGACCCGCGTCACCGAGCCGGACGGCACACCGGGGGAGTGGTACCTGCACCTCTTCGCCCCCGAGCAGCCGGACTTCAACTGGGAGCACCCGGCGGTCGGCGACGAGTTCCGTTCGATCCTGCGCTTCTGGCTCGACATGGGCGTCGACGGCTTCCGCATCGACGTGGCCCACGGCCTGGTCAAGGCCGAGGGCCTGCCCGACCTCGGCTCCCACGAGCAGCTGAAGCTGCTGGGCAACGATGTCATGCCGTTCTTCGACCAGGACGGCGTGCACGAGATCTACCGCCAGTGGCGCACCATCCTCGACGAGTACTCCGGCGAGCGCATCTTCGTGGCGGAGGCCTGGACGCCGACCGTCGAGCGGACGGCGAACTACGTCCGCCCGGACGAGCTCCACCAGGCCTTCAACTTCCAGTACCTGTCGACCGATTGGGACGCCGACGAGCTCCGCAAGGTCGTCGACCGCACCCTGGAAGCGATGCGCCCGGTCGGCGCCCCCGCCACCTGGGTCCTCTCCAACCACGACGTCACCCGTCACGCCACCCGCTTCGCCAACGCGCCCGGCCTCGGCACCCAGATCCGCCTGGCCGGTGACCGCGCGCTGGGGCTCAGGCGCGCCAGGGCCGCCACCCTGCTGATGCTGGCGCTGCCCGGATCGGCGTACGTCTACCAGGGCGAGGAGCTCGGCCTCCCGGACGTCGTCGACCTCCCGGACGAGGTGCGCCAGGACCCGGCGTACTTCCGCGGCGCCGGCCAGGACGGCTTCCGCGACGGCTGCCGGGTGCCGATCCCGTGGACGCGCTCCGGATCCTCGTACGGCTTCGGTGACGGCGGCAGCTGGCTTCCGCAGCCCGAGGGCTGGGGCGAGCTGAGCGTCGAGGCGCAGACCGGCGTCCCCGGCTCGACCCTCGAGCTGTACCGCTCAGCCCTCGCCGTCCGCCGTGAACAGCCCGACCTGGGTGCGGGCGACACGGTGGAGTGGCTGCGCGCCCCCGAGGGCGTACTCGCCTTCCGGCGCGGTGAGTTCGTGTGCATCGCCAACACCAGCGGTGAATCGGTGACGACTCCGGCGTACGGGCGCGTCCTGCTCACCAGCGGCGAGGTCACCGAGGCGGACGGCGAGACGAAGGTTCCGGCGGACACGACGGTGTGGTTCACCACCGCCTGACCGATCCCGTCGACTGCACCCGGCCCGCTGCCTTTCCCGGGGAAGGCCAGCGGGCCGGGAACGGGGCCGCCCAGCCTTCCTCCTCCCGGAGGAGTCCAAGTGGACGCGCAGGGCGTCCCATGCAGGCTGCGAGAGCTGCGCCCTGTCGTGCAGCTCCTCCACCGCGTCGAGCAGTGCCGTGTGGCGCGGCTGCCACCCGAAGCCGGCCGTATCGATCTCGGTGGTGGCCCGGAGCTGCTCCAGGCTGAGTCCCGCCTGCCGGGCGAGGGTCGCGGCATGTACGCCCCATTCGTAGGAGCAGCCCGGCGCCCAGGGCGAACATGCGTGAGGCACGCCGTTGCGAGCGCATGTCCTCCAGCGTGCTCAGCACCCGGCTGGGCGAACTGACCGACGCCCGCGTCCTCGCCCAGCGTGGCGATGGGCAAAGGAAACGGCAAGCGTCCCGGCAAAGGGGCCGGAGGCCTGACTCACCCGGGAATCTCCACCGGCGGAACCGAGTTACTTGCGATCACAACCATGACAACGCGGGCCGCGGTCCAGCGCAGGGAAGGGACGGGAGCCGATGAGCCTTCGCCAGTTCGAGTACGCGCTGGCCGTCGCCGAGGAGGGCTCGGTGACGGCGGCGGCGGAGCTGCTGCACGTCGCTCAACCGTCGGTGTCCCAGCAGATCCGCGGCCTGGAGCGGGAACTCGGCGTGGAACTGTTCGCCCGCACGCCGGCCGGGCTGGTGCCCACCGTCGTAGGCCGCGCGTTTCTGCGGGAGGCGGAGGTCGCGGTGAGCGCGGCGCGGCGGGCGAGGGCGACGGCGCGGGCCGGCGCCGACGATCTGGTGGGCGAGCTGGTGGTCGCGGTGCAGATGGGCTTCGGAACGCGGCAGCTGCCGGGCGCACTGAGCGCGCTGCGCCGCCGCTTCCCGCGGCTGGAGGTCACCGTCTTCGAGGAGCCGGGCTCCGCCGAACTGGAGCGGCTGTGCCGCCGGGGCGTGCTGAACCTCGCCCTGATGGCGGCGTGCGAGCGGAGCCCCGCCGACGCCCACCACCTCGGCGACGAGGAGTTCGTCGTGGTGCTGGGCGCCGGGCACCCGCAGCTCGCCGCGGACCGGGTCGAGCTGCGGGAACTGGAGGGGGAGCCGTGGGTGAGGTTCGACCGCGACAGCGCGCTCGACGGCGTACTGCTGAACGTGCTGCGGGAGAACGAGCTGACCCCGATGACGGCCGCCCGTGTGTCCCAGACGGCGACGGCCGTGCGCTGGGCCGCCCACGGACTGGGGGTGACGCTCGTCCCGGCCTCTGCGGTGCCCCAGGGTTACGAGCACCTCGTACGTCCGGTGTCCCCGGTCGTGTCCCAGCCCGTCATCGCCGTGCTCCGGCCCGGTGGGGGCCCGGCGGAGACGGCCCTGCTCGAATTCCTGCGTCAGGAGACCTGGTCCGAGTCCGTCCGATTCTCGCCGGTTTCCTGACGGCTTGGAAGGAAGCGAGCGCCGTGGAATTCTCTTGGTGAATTCCTTCCGCCGGAAATGACGTTCCGGGATGCCGTCGGTGTCAACCCCTGGGGAATTCGCCGCCGTCCACGACGAGATTGCTCCCGGTCAGCCAGCTCGCCCGGTCGGACACGAGGAACAGCACCGCGTGGGCGATGTCGTCGGGCTGACCGTCACGGCCCAGCGGGGTGGTGTCGTCGGCGTTGGTCTGACCCGGCGCCAGGTCCAGGCGCGCCCACTGCTGCCGCGTTGCCTCGCCGCCGGGCGTGGCGGTTCTGCCGGGAGTCACGGTGTTGACCCGGATCCCGTGCGGGGCCAGTTCCAAGGACAGTCCCCGGCTGTAGTTCTCCAGTGCCGCCTTCGCAGCCGTGTAGTGCAGGAAAGGCCCTGCGGGAGTGAGGACCGCGGCCGAGGAGACGTGCACGATCACCCCCGAACCCCGGTCCTGCATCCCCGGTACCAGCAGCGAGTCCAGCCGTACCGACGCCAGGTAGTTCAGGTCCAGCGCGTCCTGCCACTCCTCGTCGGGAATGGCCGACGCGCCCTTGTACGGTTGTGCCCCACCCGCGTTGTGGACCAGGATGTCCACCCCGCCGAACACCTCCTGCGCGGCCGCGGCGAGCGCCTCCGCTCCCGCACGGGTCCGCACGTCGGCCTCCACGAAGGCGGCGCCCTCCGGCACCGTGTTCGACGCCGACCTGGCGGTGGTGAGCACTTCGGCGCCCGCGTCCAGGAGTTGGCGCACGACGGCCGCTCCGATTCCGCGTGAGCCACCCGTGACGAGGGCTCGCTTTCCCGCGAGTTCTCGCTTTTCCGATCCGTTCTCGATCGTGGTCATTCCACTGGTCCTCTCGATCGCGTAATTGTCCGCTCGACAGAAACTACGTACGGCACAGAGTGAGAGGCAAAGACGAAATGTCAGCACACGGTATAGGGAGTTCCTATGGCATCCCGGGTCCTTCCGCCGTCGTCGGCGGTCGGCCTCCGGGGCGTCGACCAGCCGGGAGAAGGGGGTGATTGTGAAGGGCATGTCAAGAGCGATGTGAAAGTTCTTGCTCCGGCTTTCAACTCTCTTGCTGTAAAGCTTTCGTTAGCGGTACGTTCACGCCGGCGCCCGGCAACGGAGCCGCGCCGCGGCGCAGGGGGGACCCGACTGAGCCGCTTTCGCAAGGAGTTCGCCTGTGACATCGACCAGTTCGGCGCCCCCGAAGCGCCACAGGAAGCGACGCCGGACCGCCCTCGCGGCCACCCTGACCGTGCTCTCCGCCGCAGCAGCCGCAGCCCTGTGGGCCCCCGGCAGCATCGCATCCGCCTCCCCGCCCGGCACCAAGGACGTCACCGCCGTCCTCTTCGAGTGGAACTTCGCCTCCGTCGCCAAGGAGTGCACCAACACCCTCGGCCCCGCCGGCTATGGATACGTCCAGGTCAGCCCGCCCGCCGAGCACATACAGGGCCCGCAGTGGTGGACCTCGTACCAGCCGGTGAGCTACAAGATCGCGGGCCGGCTCGGAGACGCCACCGCCTTCAAGAACATGATCGACACCTGTCATGCGGCAGGGGTGAAGGTCGTCGTCGACACGGTCATCAACCACATGACGGCGGGCAGCGGCACCGGCACCGGCGGCTCCTCGTACACGAAGTACAACTACCCCGGCCTGTACTCCTCGGCGGACATGGACGACTGCACCTCCACGGTCAGCGACTACACCAACCGCGCCAACGTCCAGAACTGCGAACTCGTCGGCCTCGCCGACCTGGACACCGGCGAGGAGTACGTCCGCGCCACCATCGCCGGCTACATGAACAGCCTCCTCGGCTACGGCGCCGACGGCTTCCGCATCGACGCGGCCAAGCACATCCCGGCGGCCGACCTCGCGAACATCAAGTCCCGGCTGAGCAACCCGTCGGTGTACTGGAAGCAGGAGGTCATCTACGGCGCCGGAGAGGCCGTCCAGCCCACCGAGTACACGGGCAACGGCGACGTCCAGGAGTTCCGCTACGCCTACGACCTCAAGCGGGTCTTCAACAACGAGAAGCTGGCCTACCTCACCAACTACGGCGAGGGCTGGGGTTACATGAACAGCTCGGTGGCGGGTGTCTTCGTCGACAACCACGACACCGAGCGCAACGGCTCGACCCTGAACTACAAGGACGGGGCGAACTACACCCTCGCCAACGTCTTCATGCTGGCCTATCCGTACGGCGCCCCGGACATCAACTCCGGCTACGAATGGTCCGACAAGGACGCGGGACCGCCCAACAACGGACAGGTCAACGCCTGCTGGCAGGACGGCTGGAAGTGCCAGCACGCCTGGCCGGAGATCATCCGCATGGTCGCCTTCCGCAACGCCACCCGCGGCCAGTCGGTGACCAACTGGTGGGACAACGGCAACAACGCCATCGCCTTCGGCCGCGGCAGCAAGGGCTACGTCGCCATCAACCACGAGGCCGGCAGCCTGACCCGCACCTACCAGACGTCGCTGCCCACGGGGACGTACTGCAATGTTCAGAACAACACCAGCGTGACAGTCGACTCCAACGGCCGGTTCACCGCCACCCTCGGCTCCAACACCGCCCTCGCGATCTACGCGGGCAAGGCGAGCTGCTGAGCGGAGGGAAAGCAGAGGATCCACAGCAACCAAAGGGGAACGTGGGATTGACGCTCATCGAGTGTCGTCCTACGTTCCCTGATGTCTGTGGGAGCGCTCCCAGGCGGCGTTCCCGTGAAGGGAGCATCATGCAGCGCAGGCTCAGAAAGTGGGCGTTGACGTCCTTGGCGGCTCTGCTGACGGCCGCCGCCACCACCGCGGCCGCCCTGCCGCAGTCGGCGGCCACCGCCAGGGCGACCATCGACGGCTCGACCACGTACCAGCCGATCGACGGCTTCGGATTCTCCGAGCACTTCGGACGGGCCGCCATCATGAACGGCTCGCAGGGCTTATCCGCCCAGCACCAGAAGGAGATCCTCGACCTGCTGCTCGACCGCAGCACCGGCGCGGGGTTGAGCATCCTGCGCCTGGGCATCGACTCCGGCATCCAGCCCACCGATCCGGGCGGCCCCGACGCGACCCCCGAGTACGTGTGGGACGGCGTCGACAAAGGCCAGGTGTGGCTGGCCAAGCAGGCCAGGGCATACGGCGTGAACCGCTTCTACGCCGATGCCTGGACGGCCCCGGGTATATGAAGACCAACGGCACCGACGCCGACGGCGGCACCCTGTGCGGCCTGTCCGGCGCGACGTGTGCGAGCGGCGACTGGAAGAAGGCGTACGCGAACTTCCTGGTCCAGTACGCCAGGTTCTACCGCCAGGAGGGCATCGGCATCACCGACCTCGGGTTCACCAACGAGCCCGACTGGACGGCGACGTACGACTCCATGCGCCTGACCCCCGCCCAGGCCGTCGAGTTCATCAAGACCTTCGGCCCGATCGCGCGCGCCGCCGGGTACAAGGTCGCCTGCTGCGACTCCTTCGGCTGGGACGAGGAGAAGGCCTACAGCAGCGCGATCGAGGCGGACGCGGAGGCACGCGGTTACGTCGCCACCCACACCGGCCACACCTACGCCAGCAAGGTCGACGGCCCCCTGCCGACGCACAGGCGCAGCTGGATGTCGGAGTGGTCCCCCGACGGCACCACCTGGAACGAGAACTGGGACGACGGCAGCGGCTACGACGGCTTCACCGTCGCCTCCGCGATCCACGACGCCCTCACCAAGGGCAACACCAGCGGCTACGTCTACTGGTACGGCGCCTCGCTGGGCGCCACCCGAGGCCTGATCCAGATGGACGGGGACAGCTACCACGTCTCCAAGCGACTGTGGGCGATGGCCAACTACAGCCGCTTCATCCGCCCGGGAGCCATCCGCATCGGCGCCACGTCCTCCGACTCCGACCTCGAACTGTCGGCGTTCCGCAACACCGACGGCACGGTGACCGTCGTGGCGCTGAACACCTCCACCAGCGCCACTCCGGTGACCTTCGACCTCAGGAACACGAAAACCGCCAAGGGAACGGCGACCCCGTACCTGACCGACGCCACGCACAGCACGGCACAACAGCAGACCGTGGCGGTCAGCGGAAGTTCACTGACCACCACGGTTCCGGCCCGGGCGCTGGTCACCTACACCATCAGGCGATAGAACCCGCTCAGTTCCAGGTGTCGCTCGTGGTGTATCCGGACGAACTGCCCGTCGCGTACGAGCGGTTCGTCCCGGACTCCCAGGTCACGTTCCCGGCGCTGTCCTTCTTGATGTATTTGTACGTGAAGGCCGTGCTCTTGGGGACGATGACCAGCTTGCTCCAGGTCGGGTAGGAGACCGACGACAGCGGGATGGCATCGCTCGTGTTCCAGGTGCCGAGGGAGGCGACGGAGCCGACGACGTAGACATTGGTGCCGTAGTCGGTCGTCGCGTACTCGTTGAAGGTGACGTCGGTGGCGTCGGCATCCGCCACGTTCCAGGAGTTGTCCAGGTTGATCGCCGAAGTGCTTGCGGCAGACGATCTGTCGGCGTTCGACTCCCAGGTGACATTTCCGGACGAATCCTTCTTGAGGTACTTGTAGGTGAAGGACGTGCTGGTCGGCACGCTCACCGCGCCCGACCAGATCGGGTACCCGGACGAGGAGAGCTGGATCGCCTTCGCCGTGTCCCAGCTGCCCAGTGCCGGGATGGAGCCGACGACGTACACGTTCGTGCCCCTCGTCGTCGGCGCGTACTCCTTGAAGGTCGCGGTCACCGTGGAGCCGGAGGAGCCGCCGCCCGTGTCTTCGCAGCCGACCGTGCAGGTGTAGGACGCGTTGTAGAAGGCGACCGCGCTCTTCGCCGGGATGGTGATCGAGGCGCTGCCGCCCGAGACGGTCACCGTGCTCGCGCCGCCGTCGATCACGTTCTTGTACGTGCCGTCGGCCATGCCCGTGGTGAAGGTGTACGTGGCCGGCGAGGAACCGTTGTTGAGGGCGAAGAAGCCCGCGCCCGAGCGCCCGAATCCGATCACGTTCGACGACTTGGTCTGCCAGTCGGAGACGGCGGCGGTGTCGACGGCGTTGTGCCAGGCCACCATGCCGACGACCCCGGTGTCGCGGTCCAGGCAGTACCAGGCGCCGCTGGAGCAGTCGGTGTTCGTCACGAAACCGGACGAGTTCGGCGGGGCCTGGTCGCTCTGGGTCCACTCCCAGCTGGCGTACACCGTCGGGGTCGACCACTTGTAGGCGAGCTGGAAGAGGTTGGCGAGCTTGTAGGTGTCGCCGTCCTTGTAGCTCAAGTGCAGGCCGTTGCGTTCGGTGTCGTGGTTGGTCACGAAGGACACCGAGTCGGCGGCCGGGAGGATGCCGGAGGAGGGCAGGGAGGACAGGTCGCTCACGCTGCCCTGGAACGCCGACTTCAGCTTGCTCGCGTAGGTGAAGTCCAGGACGTCGCCCGAGGCGTAGTAGTCGCTGGGCTGCGGGGTGGAGCCGGGGTAGATCTCCTGGAAGACGTACGGCGCCGTCCCGGACGTCGTGTTCGTCAGCTTGGACTCGATCGCCGCGAGGTCGGCCTCGGGGATGTGCTTGGCCGCGTCGACGCGGAATCCGTCGACGCCGAGGGCGAGCTGGGAGTTGAGGTAGTCGGCGAGGCCCGTGCGGACGTGGTCGGAGCCGGTCCTCAGGTCGGGCAGGCCGAGGAGCTCGCAGTTCTGGACCTGGGTGAGGTTCGAGTAGTCCTGGATGGTCAGGTCGGAAGTGGGGCAGTCCGAGGAGTCGTGGTAGTCCGCGCGGTCCCACTCGGGTGTGTCGTACTTGTTGGTGATCGTCGTGCCGTTGTAGCCGGTGCCGGTCTGTGCGGCGGTGTGGTTGATCACCGCGTCCGTGTAGACCTTGACGCCGGCCTTGTGGCATGCGGTGATCATCGAGGCGAACTGGGCCTTCGTGCCGAAGCGGCTGTTGAGGTCGTAGGAGTAGGGCTGGTAGACGTCCCACCAGAAGTAGTCGGTCTGCTTCAGGGATTCGGCGGGCGGCGCGACCTGGACGGCGCCGTAGCCCGCCGGGCCCAGCACGTTGGTGCACTCGGAGGCAATGGAGTCCCAGTTCCATTCCCAGAGGTTCGCGATGACGTCGCCCTTGGCGGACGTGTCCGCGTGGGCGGTGGTGGCGGGCAGGGCTATCGCGCCGGCGAGTGCCAGCGCGCCGGCGGCCGCGGCACTGGCCGTGCGCCGGAAGACACCCGGGGGTCGGTGTCTGGTCATGTGCGGCTCCCATGAAGGGTGTTTGAGGTTCAACCAGTCGTGAGAGTGGGGGAGCTGAGAAGGACACGTCAAGGTTGGCGTTGAAAGTTCTTGCTATGAGTTTCAAGACTCTTGCTGTAACGCTTGCGTCAGCGGTACGGTCACGCGGGGTCGGACCCAAGAGAGCCGCTGTCGCTAGGAGTTCACACCGGTGATACAAGTCAGACGGGTCGCGGCCGTCGCCGTGGCCGCCCTCGCCGCAGCCCTGATCCAGCCACTCGCGGCACATGCGGACTCTCCGCCCCCGCCGCCCTCCGACGCGAAGCTCGCCGCCGCTCCCGCCCGGCACGACGACACCCGCGAGCAGTTCTACTTCGTCATGCCGGACCGTTTCGCCAACGGAGATGCCGGCAATGACAGAGGAGGGCTGACCGGTTCGCGGCTCAGCACCGGCTACGACCCCACCGACAAGGGCTTCTACCAGGGCGGCGACCTCAAGGGCCTGACCGGGAAGCTCGACTACATCAAGGGCCTCGGCACCACCGCCATCTGGATGGCCCCGATCTTCAAGAACCGTCCCGTGCAGGGGACGGGCAGCAACGCCTCCGCCGGCTACCACGGCTACTGGATCACCGACTTCACGCAGGTCGACCCGCACTTCGGGACCAACAAGGACCTGGAAACCCTCATCGCCAAGGCACACGCCAAGGGCATGAAGGTCTTCTTCGACGTCATCACCAACCACACCGCCGACGTCGTCGACTACAAGGAGAAGTCCTACGACTACCTCTCCAAGGGCGCCTTCCCGTACCTGACCAAGGACGGCCGCCCCTTCGACGACGCCGACTACGCGGACGGCAGCAGGAAGTTCCCCGCCGTCGACGCCGGCTCCTTTCCGCGCACGCCCACCGTCGCCGCCGCGGACAGGAACGCCAAGGTCCCGGCCTGGCTCAACGACCCGACGATGTACCACAACCGCGGTGACTCCACCTTCGCCGGGGAGAGCGCCACGTACGGGGACTTCGGCGGCCTCGACGACCTGTGGACCGAGCGTCCCGAGGTCGTACAGGGCATGGAGAAGATCTACGAGCGCTGGGTGCGCGACTTCGACATCGACGGCTTCCGGATCGACACGGTCAAGCACGTCGACATGGACTTCTGGACCCAGTGGGCGACCGCCCTCGACGCCTACGCGGCCAGGCAGGGGCGCAAGAACTTCTTCATGTTCGGCGAGGTCTACTCCGCCGACACCTCGATCACCTCGCCGTATGTCACCCAGGGCCGCCTCGACGCCACCCTCGACTTCCCCTTCCAGGACGCGGCCCGCAGCTACGCCTCCCAGGGCGGCAGTGCACAGAAGCTCGCCTCGCTCTTCGGCGACGACTACAAGTACACGACCGACAAGGCCAACGCGTACGAGCAGGTCACCTTCCTCGGCAACCACGACATGGGCCGTATCGGGTACTTCCTGAAGCAGGACAACCCGAAGGCCACCGATGCGGAGATCCTCAAGAAGGACGAGCTCGCCAACGAGGTGATGTTCCTCAGCCGCGGCAACCCGGTCGTCTACTACGGCGACGAGCAGGGCTTCACCGGCTCCGGCGGCGACAAGGACGCCCGCCAGACGATGTTCGCCTCCAAGGTCGCCGACTACCTCGACGACGACGAGATCGGCACCGACCGCACCCATGCGAGCGACTCGTACGACACCAGCGCGCCGCTCTACAAGCAGATCGCCGCGCTCGGCAAGCTGCGCAAGGACAACCCCGCCCTCACCGACGGCGTCCAGACGCAGCGGTACGCGGCCGACGGCTCCGGTGTCTACGCGTTCTCGCGTACGGACGCCAGGACCGGCCAGGAGTACGTCGTCGCCCTCAACAACGCCGACGAGACGAAGACGGCGACCTTCGCGACCGGCTCGGCAGCCATGAAGTTCCGTGGGATATACGGGACTTCGGACGACGCCACCTCCGACGCCGACAAGAAGATCACCGTCAGCGTCCCGGCCGGCTCGGCGATCGTCCTGAAGGCGGCGGGCAAGCTCGCCAAGCCCACCACCGCACCCACCCTCACCCTCAAGGCCCCCGACGCCGGCGCCACCGGCACCGTGGAACTCTCGGCCGACGTCGACGGCGGACAGCTCAACCGCGTCGTCTTCGCCGCCCAGGTCGGCGACGGCAAGTGGCGCACGCTCGGCTCCGCCGACCACGCCCCGTACAAGGTCACGCAGACCATCGGCAGGGACGTCCCGGCCGGAACCTCCCTGCGCTACAAGGCAGTTGTCATCGACTCCGCGGGGCACACGGCGAGCGCCACCGCCGCCTCCACCACCGGCACCCCGCCCGCCACGGAGACCCCCACAGCCTCCTCACGGGACTACGCGGTCGTCCACTACAAGCGCACCGACGGCGACTACGACAAGTGGGGTCTGTACGCGTGGGGCGACCTCGCCGACGGCGAGTCGACCACCTGGCCGGCCGGGCACCCCTTCGTCGGCCGGGACGCGTACGGCGCCTTTGCCTACGTCAAGCTGAAGCCGGGCGCCTCCAGTGTCGGATTCCTGGTCGTCGACAAGGACGGCAACAAGGACGTCTCCACCGACCGCACCATCGACGTCACCAAGACCGGCGAGGTCTGGGTCGAACAGGGCAAGGAGGCCGTACAGACGACCCGTCCTGACTACCCGGCGCAGGACAGGACCAAGGCGGTCATTCACTACCACCGCGCCGACGGGAACTACGACGGCTGGGGGCTGCACGTCTGGACCGGTGCCGCGAACCCGACGGACTGGTCGAGCCCGCTGAAGCCGGTGAGGACCGACGCCTATGGCGCGGTCTTCGAGGTGCCGCTCAGCGACGGTGCCACCAGCCTCAGTTACATCATCCACAAGGGTGACGAGAAGGACCTGCCGGCCGACCAGTCGCTCGATCTCAAGTCCAACGGCTACGAGGTGTGGCTGTTGAACGGCCAGGAGAAGTACCTGCTGCCGCAGCCCGCGGGTTCCGCCGCCGCGCTCGACCTGACCACCTCCAAGGCGATCTGGATCGACCGGAACACGGTCGCCTGGAACGGCTCCGACGCCGCCGCCTCCACCCAGCTGCTCTACTCCCGCGACGGCTCGATCGCAGTCAAGGACTCCGCGCTGACCAGCGACGACGAGCGTTGGCTGCGCCTTGCGAAGACCACCCTCACCGACGCCCAGAAGGCCAGGTTCCCGTATCTGAAGGACTACACGGCCTGGTCCGTGGACCCACGCGACCGCGACCGGGTGCGCGAGGCCCTCGACGGCCAGATCGTCGCCTCCCAGCGGGCCGCCAACGGCGCCGTGCTCGCGGCGACCGGCGTCCAGATCGCCGGCGTCCTCGACGACGTGTACGCGGACGCGACCAAGGCCGAGCTGGGGCCGACGTTCCACAAGGGCCGTCCCACGCTTGCCGTGTGGGCGCCGACCGCGCAGAGCGTGGCGCTGGAGCTCGACGGCTCGCTCAAGCAGATGAAGCGCGACGACTCCACCGGCGTCTGGTCCGTCAACGGCCCGCCGTCCTGGAAGAACAAGCCCTACCGGTACGTCGTGAAGGTGTGGGCGCCCAGCGTCCGCAAGGTCGTCACCAACAAGGTCACCGACCCGTACTCGGTCGCCCTCACCGCGAACTCCGAGCGCAGCCTCGTCGTCGACCTGGACGACAGGTCCCTCGCGCCGAGCGGCTGGTCGAGCCTCGCCAAGCCCAAGGCCGTACCGCTCAAGGACGCCCAGATCCAGGAGCTGCACATCAGGGACTTCTCCGTCGCGGACAAGACCGTACCGGCGAAGGACCAGGGCACCTATCTCGCCTTCACCGACCGGAACAGCGACGGCTCCAAGCACCTGCGGCAACTCGCGAAGTCGGGTACGTCGTACGTCCATCTGCTGCCGGCCTTCGACTTCGCGACCGTCCCGGAGAAGAAGGCGGACCAGGCGACGACGGACTGCGACCTCGCCTCCTACGCCGCCGACTCCGACAAGCAGCAGGAGTGCGTCGCGAAGACCGCCGCGAAGGACGCCTACAACTGGGGCTACGACCCGTTCCACTACACGGTCCCCGAGGGCTCGTACGCGACCGACCCGGACGGGACCGGCCGTACCGTCGAGTTCCGCAAGATGGTGAAGGGGCTCAACCAGGACGGGCTGCGGGTCGTCATGGACGTCGTCTACAACCACACGGCGGCCGCCGGTGAGGCCGACACCAGCGTCCTCGACAAGGTGGTGCCCGGCTACTACCAGCGCCTCCTCGCGGACGGCTCGGTCGCCAACAGCACGTGCTGTGCGAACACGGCCACCGAGAACTCCATGATGGGCAAGCTGGTCGTCGACTCGGTCGTCACCTGGGCCAAGGAGTACAAGGTCGACGGCTTCCGCTTCGACCTCATGGGGCACCAGCCGAAGGCCAACCTCCTCGCCGTGCGCAAGGCGCTCGACGCGCTGACCCTCGCGAAGGACGGCGTCGACGGCAAGAAGATCATCATGTACGGCGAGGGCTGGAACTTCGGCGAGGTCGCCGACGACGCCCGCTTCGTGCAGGCCACCCAGAAGAACATGGCCGGAACCGGCATCGCGACCTTCTCGGACCGCGCCCGTGACGCCGTGCGCGGCGGCAGCCCCTTCGACTCCGACCCCGGCGTCCAGGGCTTCGCCTCCGGCCTGTACACCGACCCCAACTCGTCCACCGCGAACGGCACTTCGGCCGAGCAGAAGGCCCGGCTCCTGCACTACCAGGACCTGATCAAGGTCGGTCTGTCCGGCAACCTCGCCGAGTACCGCTTCACCGACACCGACGGCAAGGAGGTCACCGGCGCTGAGGTGGACTACAACGGCCGGCCGGCCGGTTACGCGGACGCGCCCGGTGACGCCGTCGCCTACGCCGACGCACACGACAACGAGTCCCTCTTCGACGCCCTCACCTACAAGCTGCCCGCCTCGACGAGCGCAGCCGACCGGGCCAGGATGCAGGTCCTCGCGATGGCGACGGCCACCCTCTCGCAGGGCCCGTCCCTCTCGCAGGCGGGCTCCGACCTGCTGCGTTCCAAGTCCCTGGACCGCAACTCGTTCGACAGCGGCGACTGGTTCAACGCCATCCACTGGAACTGCACGGACGGCAACGGCTTCGGGCGGGGGCTGCCGATGGCGGCCGACAACCAGTCCAAGTGGCCGTATGCGAAGCCGCTGCTGAACTCGGTGCGGGTCGGCTGCCCGCAGATCGAGGGAGCCTCGGCCGCCTACCAGGACCTCTTGAAGATCCGTTCGACGGACGGCGTCTTCTCGCTCGACACGGCCGCGCAGGTGCAGTCGAAGCTGTCCTTCCCGCTGTCCGGGAAGGACGAGACACCCGGCGTGATCACCATGGTCCTCGGTGACCTGGTCGTCGTCTTCAACGCGACGCCGAGCAGGCAGGAGCAGCGCGTCGACTCCCTGGCCGGAACCGGCTACCGGCTGCACCCGGTGCAGGCGGCGGGCGCCGACCCTATCGTCAAGAGCTCTTCCTATGAGCGGAAATCGGGCACGTTCGCCGTTCCGGGGCGCAGTGTCGCAATATTCTCCCGGATCTCCTGATAGGAGCCTTACCTTTGGTGGGGCAGGCCGAATCCCGGTCTGCCCCACCGGCGTTGTCCCAAGGCTGGAAGATGGACCTCAACGGCAAGCTCACAGACACGACCGTGCTGGTCGTGGACGACGTCGCGGCCAGCCGGTACGCGATGGGTACGGTGCTGCGCCGGGCCGGACACCAGGTCGTACCGGTCGCCACCGGCCAGCAGGCGCTCGTCGAACTCGACGTACGGCTGCGCAAGGGCCTCCTGCCCGACGTGGCCCTCGTCGACATCAACCTGCCGGACATGAGCGGCTTCGAACTGTGCCGGCGGCTCAAGGACCGGCCGCACATGGCGGGCCTGCCCGTCGTGCACTTCTCGGCCGCCGCCGCGGCCCCGGCCAACCGCTGCCAGGGGCTGGACGCGGGCGCCGAGATCTATCTGACGGTGCCCGCCGAGCCCGAGGAGATCGAGGCGGTGGTCCGGTCCGCGGTGCGCACCGCCCGGCTGCGGGCCGACGACCAGGCGCTGGTACGACGGCTGACACTGCTGTCCCAGGCGATCGTCACCATCCAGGCCGCACGTTCCCTCCAGGAACTCGCCGACGCCGCCGCCGACGGCACCGCGCGGCTCATCGGCGGCCCCGCCGCCGTCTTCGTCCTGGGCCCGGACGACGAGCTGTACAGCGGCCTCTCCCGGGACCGCACCTCCCTCGCCCTGCCGGACGCGGGCGCCCACCGCACCGTGGCCGGTCTGCTGCGGCGGCTGACCCGCGGACAGGCCGGGGTGCAGATCACCACCGTGCCCGCGCCGCTGTGGCCCGCCGGGTTCTTCCGGCCCGGCATGCAGCACGACGCCCGGCTGGCCCTGGTCCTCACCCAGGACGGGCAGGCCCCCGTCTGCCTGGCCACGCCCACCCGCGGGGTGCGCAGGGTGAACCCGGAGGAGGAGGCCCTGGTGGCCCAGCTGGCGCAGGCCGTCGCGCTCGCCGCCGAGCCGCTGCTCATGTACCAGGTCGAGCGGCATGTCGCCCTCACCCTCCAGCACAGCTTCCTGCCCCAGCCGCACCGGCTGCCCGAACTGCCCGGCATCGACGTCGAGGTCCGCTACGTACCCGCGTCCCGGGAGACCGAGATCGGCGGCGACTTCTACGCGGCCCTGCGCACCGACGAGGGCGTGCTCACCGCGGTCGGCGACGTCGTCGGGCACTCGCTGGAGGCGGCCACCGTGATGGTCGAGATACGGCATGCGCTGCGCGCCTACTGCGTCGAGGAGAGCGACCCGGCATTGCTCGCCGAGCGGCTCGACCGGATGCTGCAGCACTACCACCCGGACGTCACCGCCACCGTCTGCCTCGTCCTGATCGACCCCGAGACCGGGCGGACCCGGATCGCCAACGCCGGTCACATCCCACCGCTGATCCTGCGGCACGAGGCAGACGCCGAGTACGCCAAGGCCGACGGCCCGCTGCTCGGCCTCGGCCTGCCGCATCCGCCGCCCACCGAGATGTTCCTGGAGCCGGGCGACCGGCTCCTCATGGTCACCGACGGCCTGATCGAGACCCGGGGCACGGACCTGAGCCTCTCGATGGAGCAGCTCCGCTCGGCTGCCGTCGGCGCGCTGCCCGGCCTGGACGCACTGTGTGAAACCCTCCTGGCCTGCTTCGGGCACGACCGCGAGGACGACATCGCGATGCTCGCGCTCCAGCTGAGGAATTAGGCTGATCCTGTCGCTGCCGTTCTCGATCAGGAGTGCCCATGCCGCAGATCACCGTCGACCACTCGAAGGCGATCCATTTCGACCGGGAGGGCTTCGCCCACGACCTGCACACCGCGCTCGTCGAGATCGCGGCCGCCAAGCCGGAGGCCTGCAAGACGCAGTTCCGCGCGTCCGAGGTCACCGCGTACGGCTACGAGGATCCCCTGGACCAGGGGCACGCCGTGGTGCACGTCATGATCGGACTGCTCGCGGGCCGCACCGAGGAGACGAAGGAGAAGCTCACCGAGACCGTCCTCGAGCTGCTGAAGAAGCATGTGGCGGACGACGGCCCAGCGGTCCTGCACGCCTCCGCCGAGGTCCGGGACCTCGACCCGTCGTACCGGAAGTTCGAGCGTCAGACAGTCCTACGACGCCAGTGAGAGCAACCGGGCGACCAGGTCCGCGAACGGGCCGTCCGGTGGCTCGTCCTTGACCATGCGGCGCAGCAGCGCGCCCATCTCGTCGTCGTAGGCCGCGCTCACCGCCGCCAGTGCTGCGAAGTCGTGGACCAGTTGGGCTTCCAGTTCGGCGCGGGGGATGCGGCGGCCGTCCAGCCAGATCAGGGCCGTCGACTCGGCCAGGGAGATCCAGGAGCGTACGACCAGTTCCAGGCGGGCGGGCGGGTCCTGGACGTCCAGGTGCGACAGGATCTGTTCGTACGCGGCCTGGCGCACGGAGTCGATGAGGGCGTTGGTGGCCGAGGAGCCTACTGCCGGGCCGCCGCGCATCAGTGCGGAGAAACCGGGGCCGTGGTCCTCCACGAAGTCGAAGAAGCGGCGCATCGCCCGCAGCAGCCGTGCGCCCAGCGGGCCCTCCTGCGGCTCTCTGAACCGGCCCGCCAGATCCTCCGCCGCGCGCTTCAACGCGGCCTCGTACAGGCTGAGTTTGCCCGGGAAGTAGTGGTACACCAGCGGGCGTGAGATGCCCGCGGCGGCGGCTATCTCGTCGATGGAGACGTCGTCGGGAGAGCGTTGGCTGAACAGTTCGAGGGCGACGCCGATCAACTGCTGCCGCCGCTCCTCGACTCCCATTCTGCGGCGTACCCCGGTAGTCATGCGAACACCTTACCGATCGGATCCGGCCCGGAACGGTCCGGTCCGGCCACCGGTGTTCACATATCCAGCACGAGTCGCTCACTTCGTGCCCGCGAAACGCAGATCAGCATCGAGTCGGCACGCTCGGCGTCCGTCAGCAGTTCGTCCCGGTGCTCCACCTCGCCCTCCAGGACCCGCTGCCCGCAGGTTCCGCAGAAGCCCTGCTCACAGGAGTAGGCGGTGTTCGGCAGCGCGGCGCGCACGGCGGCCAGCACGGTCGAGTCGGCCGGCACGGTCAACGTCCGTCCGCTGCGCCGGAGTTCGACCTCGAAGGCGCCGTTGCCGTCGGCCGACGTACGCGGTGTGAACCGTTCGAGGCGGACCTGCGGGAACTGCTCCTCCACCGCGGCGATGAGCCCCTCCGGGCCGCAGCAGTACACGGCGGCATCCTCGGCCGTACCCGCCAACAGACCGTCGAGATCGGGCAGTCCGTCCTCGTCCTCGGCGACTACGGTCACCCGGTCACCGCCCAGCTTCTCGAGCTCCTCCAGGAACGGCATCGACGCCCGCGTCCGCCCGCCGTACACCAGCCGCCAATCCGTGCCCTCCCCGAGCGCCCGAAGCATCGGCAGCACGGGAGTGATCCCGATGCCGCCGACGACGAAGACGTACGACGGGGCCTCGACGAGCGGGAAGCGGTTCCGCGGCCCGCGCACCTCCAGCTCCATCCCCTCCGCGACCTGCTCGTGCACCTCGCGCGAGCCGCCGCGCCCGTCCTCGACGAGCCGGGTGGCGACGGTGTACGACGAGATGTCCTGCGGGTCGCCGCACAGCGAGTACTGCCGCACAAGACCCGAAGGCAGTACGAGGTCGAGATGCGCGCCGGGCTCCCAGCTCGGCAAGTCCCTTCCTTCCAGGCGTAGTTGTACGACGCCGTCGGCGACCGTCTCGCGCGAGGCGACCAGCATCTTCAGTGCCCGCGACCGCGGCCGCCCGGAGGTCGGGGTCTCCAGGGCGGGCATCGGCCACAGCGGCGAGGTCCGGATGCGGCTCCGCATCGCCCGCCTGACCAGCATCGCGGCACCCGCTACGACCACGACCGTGCGCAGCTTCGGCATCACAGGGCTCCCTTCTCCGCCGCGAGTGCCGCGACCGCCGCCGGGGAGGAGGCGAGATAGGCGACGGCCTGCTCGGTGGAGCCCTCCTGGGAGGGGTGGTAGCCGCGGCTGAGGTACCGCGGGATGGACCTGAGCATGTCGCCGGTCGCGGGCAGCATGCCCCGCCTGCCGCGCACGTAGAGGTCCTTGAAGCTCGCGCGGCCGTCGATCAGCGTCGGATCGTTCTCCATGAAGAAGCGCGCCCCGCGCTGCCACAGGAAGACCAGTGCCGTGAACGCGGTGGCCCAGGTGCGCACGCGCCGCCGGTAGCCGCCGTCGACGTGCATGAACAAGTCGAAGGCGACGGACCGGTGCTCGACCTCCTCCGCGCCGTGCCAGCGCAGCAGATCCAGCATGGTCGGGTCGGCGCCCCGCCGGTCCAGCTCCCCGGCGTTGAGGACCCAGTTGCCGAGGAACGCGGTGTAGTGCTCGATCGCCGCGATGATCGCGACCCGCTCCATCAGCCACCACCTGCGCGCCCTGCCCGGTGGCAGCGTCCGGTCGCCGAGCAGCTTCTCGAAGAACCAGTCGACCTGCGCGGTGTACGGCGTCGGATCGAGCCCGAGCTCCTTCAGGTGCGGCAGGACCTCGTCGTGGGCCTGCGAGTGCATCGCCTCCTGCCCGATGAACCCGATGACGTCCTCGCGCAGCCGCTCGTCCCGGATGTACGGCAGCACCTGCTTGTAGACGTGCACGAACCACCGCTCACCGGCGGGCAGCAGCAGATGCAGCACATTGATGGTGTGCGTGGTGAAGGGATCCCCAGGCACCCAGTGCAGCGGGGTCTCCTCCCACGAGAAGGACACCTTCCGCGCCTTGAGAGCGCCCCGCTCCGAGGCCTGCGTGTTGGACATGGCGTCAATGTACTGACGGGTAAGTCGGAGGGGAACCCTTCGACGGGGACTTGTTGACGCCGGTGTCAGCAAGGGCTTCCGGGGAGGAGAGCCGCTAGTGCAGTCCGCTGACGGAGCGACCGTCCTCCAGGGTCCCCGCCAGCTCGGCCCGCACCCCCTGCTCGGCCCGTACGGCCAGCAGGCTGCCCGGGGTGGAGGCGCTGACCCCTCCCGTCGTACGGATCGACGAGGTTCCGGGGCTGCCGGCCGCGAGGAGGTACCAGTTCTTCGCCTCCGACTTCCACAGCACCCCGGCGAGCACATGCGGGTCCTTCGCCCCGCATGCCGGTACGTTCTCCGCCTTCGCGGCGACCGCCCCGTACGCGCCGCCCGGCGTGTGGAACTGCGCCAGCACCCGCGTCCCGCCGCCCCGCCAGGTGTCGGCCCGGGTGCACACCCAGTCCGCCGCACCGCTCGCGTCGGGCAGCGGCTGCCGGCTGTACGCCCAGGCGTTGACCGTGCGCACGCCCGCCGAGCGCATCGAGGCCAGCGAGCAGGCGTACGGCGCCCAGGTGCGCAGGGCCGGGGCGCCGGTGACCTCATGGGTGGCGTCGGGCCGTCCGGTGGTGAGATGGGCGGGCACCAGCTCGCCGAGGTCGGTGCTGAGGCGGGTGCCGGTGGCGTCGGTGAGCTGGAGCACCTTCCACGATGTGCAGTCGCCGGTCCCGGCGGCGGGGCCGGCCAGTGGTGCCGTGACACCGCCGGTCAGCGCGAGGGGCGTCGTGCCGGTGGCCGGCTTGAGGAGGTCCCGCTCTGCGGCCTGCTTCACCCAGGGGGCCGTCAGATAGCGGACATTGCCGTCCGCCCGGTCCAGGACCAGGGCGTTCGCCTCGGAGCGGTCGGCGCCGTCGACCCGTGCGAAGTCGAGGGCGGCGCCCTTCGTGCCGCTCTTCGGCTCGGCGTACCGGGCGATGCGCAGACCGTCGTAGAGCATCACCACCCGTGCGCTGTCGACGGTCCCGGCGTACAGCAGCTGGGGCGGGCCGGAGGGGCCGCCGGACGGGGTGCCGGGGGTCGCGGAGACCTGGACGGTCTCGCCGGGGCGGGCCCAGACGGCGAGGGCGCGGCGCAGCAGGGCCTTGTCGCCGGTGAGGTCGCCGCGGGCCGGCCAGACGGAGAAGTCGGTGCGCGCGGAGGTCGTCCAGGCGGTGGGGGCGACCCGCAGCAGCCTGGCCGGGTCGAGGGCGGCTTCGGCCGCCGGGTTCTGCGCGTACACGGGGGCGGCGGCGCCGTCGGGGCTCCAGCCGTCCCCGGGCAGACCGAGCAGGACCCCGCACACGGCGACGGCCGCCGCGGCGGCGAGCGCGGCCCTGGTGTGCTGTCTGCGCCGCATCAGGTCGGTGGGCCGGGCGTGCAGTGAGCAGGGGTCGAATTCGGGGGAGTCGAGCAGGGCGTACTGCTCCGGGACCTCGTCGGCCTGCCGGAGTGCGCCCTGCGGGTCCTCGCAGCCGGCGGCGGTCAGCACCTCGACCACGTCAGCGTCGGGGAGTTCCTCCAGGCCGCGCAGGACATAGGCGGCGCGGCCGGGGCCGGACAGGGCGGACAGGCGCTGGTCCAGGGCGAGTTCGTCGGCACCGCCCGAGCGCGGGAAGAGGCGCAGGCCCCACACCTGGGGGAGCAGCGGCGGCAGCTGGGACCGCTTGGGGAGCGCCGTGCGCTTCAGCGGCAGGCCCGCCTCCAGTGCCGTACGCAGCACCTGGAGGCGGACGAAGGCATACCCGGGGTCGCCGTTGCGCCCGGTCGAGCGGGCCGGGATGGCGGGCGCCTGTGCCCGGCCGCGGGGCAGGGCGCGCTGGGTGAGTGCGTGTGCGGTCACCACGCGCCGGTTGCGGCCGAGGCTCGGCGGCAGCACCAGGTAGGCGAGCCGGACCAGCCGCGGGTAGTGCTCGACGAGCGCGGCCTCGGCCTGTTCGACGTCGACGGCCAGGTCGGAAGGGGACGGTGCGGGGCGCGGGGCGACATCCTGTGACTGCACGTTCAGCAAAACGAGCGAATCGTGGGATAGTCACCGCCGCGCGGGTGACTCAGCCCTCGGGCTCGACCAGTGCCCGTGCGTAGTTACCCATCGAGCGCTGGTAGCGGGGGAGATGGGGCGCCAGGGCGCCGAGCACCAGGGAGAGCCCTTCGCGGTCCCGGCCGAGACTGGACAGGCACAGCGCCAGACACGCCCGTACCGCGTCGTCCAACTCGTCGGAGGGCGCGTCCAGTTCCGGCGTCAGCAGCTTGACGCCCTCCTCCGCATGCCCGGTGTTCCTGAGCGAACTGGACAACTGGATCTTGGCCCTGCGCCCCTTGTACTGGCTGACCTCGCTCAGCCCGCGCGCCAGCGCCTCCTGGTACAGCGGTACGGCCTTGTCCGAGTGCCCGGTGGAGTCCCAGGCACAGGCCTGCTCGAAGAGACCGAGCGGGCTGCCCTCGGGCACCTCGGCGGCGAGGGCGTCGATCAGATCCCTGAAGTCGGCGGCCCCCGCAGCGGAGCTGCTAATGGATGCAGCCTCCGGATAGTCGTCGAAAGTGGCCCAGGCGGCGGTCACGCGATCTTCCCAGTCTTGGTTCACCGGAGCACCTTCGCACACGCGTGCACGGCAGACACCCGTATTTTTGAGCGCGCCAGCCTTCACAGCCGTATCGAAGGGGACGGGCCCTTAGGGCCTGGCCGGCAAATTCCCGCCTGCCCAGCGACCCGCCCTCCGGGCGGACGACGGGAATTTGCCGGCCAGGCCCGGGCCAGCAGAGCGACCCGGAGGAACAGATGAGGTTGACCCGACCGATGCTCGCCGTGGCCACAACCGCAGGCGTCCTGGCGCTGGCGGGCTGTGGAACCGGAAACAGCGACGCGGCCGCCAAGGTCCCGACCGCCGCCACCGGCAGTCTGGAGAGCCTGGCGGCCAGGGCGAAGTGCAAGCCGGACATGCAGATCGACTCCGACGAGGTCCGCCAGGCGATCTGCACGACCTCCGACGGCAAGTACGTCTTCGCCACCTTCGCCACCGACCGCGGCCAGCGCGAGTGGATCAACGACGCGAAGGACTACGGCGGTTTCTACCTCGTCGGCCGCAAGTGGGTCGCCGTCGGCGAGGACAAGGTGGTCAAGGCGCTGCAGCACACGCTCGGCGGCGACGAGGAGATCGGCACCAACCACAGCGCGCACACCGGCCACAACGGCTGAGCTTCGCGGCACATACGAAAAGCGGGCGGTGGGGGTTTCCCACCCCCCGCGTTGCTAGGGCCTCGTCACTGGCCAC
>NZ_JBFBBE010000077.1:0-45507 GCF_040682555.1 Streptomyces sp. NPDC051172 | reverse complement strand
GCGGTCGGGGTCGCCACGGAGGCGATGGCTGGCGCGCTCCGGCGACGACCAGTTCATCATCTACACCGGCGGCACCACCGGGATGCCCAAGGGCGTGATGTGGCGTCAGGAGGACCTGTTCTTCTCCGGTCTGGGCGGGGGCGCGCCCACCGGTGAGCCGGTCAGGAAGCCGCAGGAGCTCGCCGAGCGCGTCGCGGCCGGCGGCTCCGGGATCACCTTCTTCCCCACTCCCCCGCTGATGCACGGCACCTCCACCCTCACCTCCTTGATCGGCTTCAACTTCGGGCAACGAGTCGTGATCCACCGTAAGTTCGTGCCCGAGGAAGTGCTGCGGACGATCGAGAAGGAGAAGGTCACCAGCATCTCGCTGGTCGGCGACGCGATGCTGCGACCGCTGATCGACACCCTGGCCGGACCCATGAAGGGCACGGACTGCTCGTCGGTGTTCAGCGTGTCCTCGTCCGGCGCGGTGCTCTCCGAGACGGTACGCCGGCAGTTCCAGGAACTGCTTCCGAACGCGATGCTGCTCAACAACTACGGCTCGTCCGAATCCGGCTTCAACGGCACGGCGACGGCCGATTCCGGGGCCGGGCAGTCCTTCCGCATCCGCGTCAACTCCCGTACACAGGTGGTCGACCCGGCCACCCGCGAGCCGGTCGCCGCGGGCGAGGTGGGCCGGGTCGCGCAGTGCGGCCATGTGCCGCTCGGCTACTACAACGACCCGAAGAAGACCGCCGAGACCTTCTTCGAGAAGGACGGCGAGCGGTGGGTGCTGCTCGGCGACATGGGCACGGTGGACGAGCAGGGCGTGGTAACGGTCCTCGGCCGTGGCTCGCAGTGCATCAACACCGGGGGCGAGAAGGTGTACCCGGAGGAGGTCGAACAGGCCCTGAAGTCCCACCCCGACGTGTACGACGCGCTGGTGGCCGGGGTGCCGGACGCGAAGTGGGGCCATCACGTGGCGGCGGTGGTGCAACTGCGCGAGGGCGCGCCACGGCCTTCGCTTCAGGACGTGCAGTCCTACTGCCGTACCCATCTCGCCGGTTACAAGATCCCGCGGCAACTGGTGATCGCCGAGGCGATACGGCGGTCGCCCAGCGGCAAGGCCGACTACCGGTGGGCCCGGGAGGTGGCGATCGCGGCGGACCGCTAGGCGGAAGCCCGGGGCCCCGCGGTGGGTCGGCCGGGGCGGCGGGCGTACTCTTTGCGCGCGGTTGACCCCAGTGTTTGAACGGAAGGTGGCGTAGGGCCGTACGCGAGGTTGGCGGCTCGGCCCTGCGGGCCCGGTCCGCCGTGCCAGCAGCGGTTTCGCACGGAAGGACCCACGGGTGTCGCACCTCACGCCCCCTCGTCAACTGCCGGAGACGGACGCGGACGCACCGGACAGCACCAGAGCCGAGGAGGCCTCGACCGCTCCTGTGGCGTCCGCCCCGGACCCGGGCACCTCAGGGGACGGGGAGCGGGCGGAGGTGGTGGCGAAGGAGGCCGACGAGTCTGGCGGAGACTCTGCAACGGAGGAGACGGGCGGCGGCGACGGGAGGGAGCCGACCGAGGCCGCCGTCCCGGACGCGGCTTCGCCCGGCGAAGGTTCCGCCGGCAAGAAAGCGGACGCCGCCACGTCCCCGACCACCGACGAGCCCGATCCCACGGGCGCCGCCGCCTCCCCCACCCGCCCCGGCTGGTTCGGCTGGCGCCGTCGTTACCCCCGTACGGCGATTGCCGTACACGTGGGCACGACCGTCCTGGCCGCTGCGCTGGTGTTCGTCGTGCTCCTCGTGCCCAACCGCCTCGACTGGATCACTGTCCAGTCGTTCTTCCGTCTCCCCGTCGAGGCGATCTTCCTCGCGGCCGTCCTGCTCGTGCTGCCGTCGAAGGGGCGGCGGATCACGGCCGTGGCCCTGGGGGCGTTCGTCGGGCTGTCCGCCGTTCTGAAGTGCCTCGACATGGGCTTCCGTCAGACCCTGGCCCGGCCGTTCGACCTGGTCTTCGACTGGGTGCTGCTGAGCGACGGGGCGGACTGGGTGAAGGACTCGTTCGGGCGCTCGGGCGAGGTGCTCGCGGTGGTCGGGGTGATCCTCCTGGTCATCGCCGTGCTCACGTTGAGCGCACTGGCCATGGTGCGGCTTGCCAATGTGCTGGCCCGGCACCGTCCCGTCGCCGTACGCTCCACGCTGGTCCTCGGCGTCGTGTGGATCCTCTGCTTCACCCTGGGCGTGCAGTTCGGTGGTGTCACGCTCGCCACCAATGGCTACGCCCAGTACCTCGCCAACCGTGTGCAGTACGTCCGGGACGGCCTCGGTGACGCCGACGTCTTCAAGAAGCAGATGGCGGTCGACGCCTACGCGAAAACCCCGGCCGGCCAGCTGCTGACCGGGCTGCGCGGCAAGGACGTCATGTTCACCTTCATCGAGAGCTACGGCCGGGTAGCGATCGACGACCCGACGATGGGACCGGAGGTCGACGCGACGCTCAAGGCGGGCGACGCCCGGCTCAAGGCGGCCGGTTTCGCGGCGCGCAGCGGCTGGCTCAGGTCACCCGTGACGGGCGCCGGCAGCTGGCTCGCCCACTCGACGTTCCTGTCCGGACTGTGGATCAAGAACCAGCAGCGGTACCGGACCCTGACCACCAGCGACCGCGCCACCCTGACCAGCTACTTCCAGAAGACCGGCGCGTGGCGCACGGTCGGCATCGTGCCGGGCGTCCGCAAGGCCTGGCCCGAGGGCAAGTACTTCGGCCTCGACCACATCTACGACTCCACGCACCTCGGCTACCAGGGCCCGTACTTCAGCTGGACGCCGGTGCCGGACCAGTTCAGCCTGGAGGCCTTCCAGAAGCTGGAGCACGGCAAGAAGAACCGCGACCCGATCATGGCGGAGATCATCCTGGCCTCCAGCCACAACCCCTGGTCGCCCATCGCCCACATGATCGACTGGAAGGACCTCGGGGACGGCAAGGTCTTCTACAAGATCAAGAAGGAGGGCACGAACCCGACGGAGGTCTGGAAGAGCGCCTCGCGTGTCCGCACCGAGTACCGCAAGGCCATCCAGTACTCCCTGGACAGCCTCACCGAGTGGATGCAGCGCTACGGCGACGACAAGACCGTTCTCGTCTTCCTCGGCGACCACCAGCCCGTCCCGACGGTGACCGGGGGCACCAGCAACCGTGATGTGCCGGTGACGATCGTCGCCCGCGACCCGAAGGTCCTGGACCGCGTCTCGAACTGGGGCTGGACGGACGGGATCAAGCCCGCGGACAACGCCCCGGAGTGGACCATGAACAAGTTCCGGGACCGCTTCATGACGGCATACGGACCGCAGGGCGGGTGAGCCGACCGGCCGGGGACGGTTCGGATCACCGGCCCTGAAGGGGACCCCACATGCACACAGCGTTCCGCCTGGACGCGGGCGTCGGTGGCGGAACGGGGCCGGCCGGCTTCGAGGTGGCGGGTGGTGTCGGACTCACCGTCCTCGCGCAGAGCCTGATGGGCGGTCATGTGGTGCTGCGGCCGCGTCGAAGCGCTGCCGCGGCCGGAGTGCGCAAGCGGTGACACCGGCCGCCGCGCTGCTCACCTGCCGGTGAAACACATGGGCCGACCGTCGGCCGGGATCAGGCAGACGCGGGCGTCGCCCGGGTCGTGCGGCGGTGTCAGAGCCGTCATCGGGGTTGCCAGGTAGGCGTTGCTCTCCTTCTCGGTGTCGACGTGGATCTCCTTGCGGGGTGCGCCTGGCAGGGTGAGTTCGACCCGGTCGCCGAGGTGGAGACGGCTGGCGCGGGCCCAGATGGCGTGGCATGCGGTGCCGTTGCGCAGCTGCACTCTGCGTCCGTCGGCGGCGGTGCGTGCCGCCAGGGTCCTGACCATCTGCTGGCCGCTGCATCCCATGTCGATGGGGTTCTTCCCCTCGCAGGTACGGCCCGAGCAGCCGGGGCCGGGCGTGAACGTCGCCGGGGCGGTGCGCGGTGTCGCCGCTGAAGACCCGTACGGCCCGGTGAGCAGTAGGGCTGTCACGGTGGCCGCCGCCAACCCGGCCACCGCGCCCCACACGTAAGGGAAGCGATGGACGCTCCGGCGCTCGGCAGGCGGCTCGGGTGTCGCCCGGGCCCGCCCGCTCCAGCGGGCGTCGGCCAGCTCCCACAACGCCAGCAGCCGTTCGGGCCGTACGCCCGCCACCTCGCACAGGGCCTCCACCGCGCGGCGGGGCACCGGCTGCGTACCTGCCAGATAGCGCGCCCAGGAGGACTTGCTGTACGGGGTTCGCCGGGCCAGCTGGGCCAGGCTCAGCCCGGCCGCGGCGCGCACCTCGCGCATACTCCCGGCCAGTTGTGCCGTCTCCGGGCTCATGTGCGCAGCTTCTTCCAGGTGTCGGGGCCGACGATGCCGTCCGGCGCGAGTCCGTACCGTTTCTGGAAGGCGAGCGCGGCACGCCCGGTCTTCTCGCCGTACACCCCGTCGACCCTTCCGCCGTCGAACCCGTGCCGTCTCAGCAGGCACTGCGCCTCCACCACGTCCCAGCCGGTGCTGCCCCGGTCCAGGAGCACCTCGCTGCTGGTGGAGTAGCCCGCGGTGACGACGCCGTGCTCGCGCCGGACCCGGTCGCAGCCGTACGTGGGACCGCTGGGGAAGGCGGAGGCACCGGACGCGGTGTTCTGCGTCGCCCCGCTGCCGTCGTCCCGGTGCCAGGCGGCTCCGCTCAGGAATCCGGCGCCGAACGCCACCAGGACGGCTGCGACCGCGACGGCCGGCAGCGCGTGAGCGGGCCGCCGTGATCGGGGTGTGCGGTGTGGGGGCCGGGGCTCGTCGTCGACGGCCGCCGTTCGCTGTGCCCGTGCCGTCTCGGCGACCTCGTGCAGCACCAGCAGCCGCTCCGCCGGTGCCCCGCAGACTTCGGCGAGTTCCTCGGCGGCGGCGCGCGGCACCGGCTTCTTCCCGTTGAGGTAGCGCTCCCAGGACGAGGAGCTGTACGACGTCCTGGCCGCGAGCGCGGCCAGGCTGAGGCCCGCGCGGTCCTTCAACCGCCGCAGCTGTGCGACGAGTTGCCGCTCCGCGTCGTCCAGCCCGGCGGGCAGTACCTTCCAGCGCGTCATGTCACTTCCCCGTACGCGTGCGCGGTCGCCGTTGTGGAGGAGGACGCGGTTCCTCCGGAGCTGCGGTTGCGGGTCCCGTCCACTGTGACCGCTTCCCGACCCCGCCCACCGTCCCACGGTTTTGTCAGGGGACACGGCGTCCCAGCAGGTCAGCGCGTGGGCCGTGCCACGTGCCACCGGGCCTGCCGCTTCCCCTGGCCCCTGCCGGATCCGGCCGGGCAACGTCGGTGGTGCCACCGAGGGGCACGGCCCGGGAGCCTCCTCCCGTGCCCTCGCATTCCACCGGAAGCGAGACGGCCCCTCAACTCACCGGAAAGGAATCGGCCATGACCATGCGCAGGACCCTCGCACTCGCGACCGTCACCGGAGCGCTCGGCGCCGGCCTGGTGCTGGGCTCGGTCGGCAGCGCCTCCGCGCGGCCCGACGTGCCGAACATCAGCCGTGGCGACACGGGTGTACCCGTGCTGTGCGTCCAGCACGGGTACAACGACTGGGCCAAGCGGACCCATCACCACACGGTCGGCGAGGACCGGATCTTCGGCTCCGGCACCTACAGCGCGGTCCGGCTGTTCCAGGAGAAGTCCGGCCTGCACGTCGACGGCGTCGTCGGCAAGGACACCGGCAACAGCCTCCTGGACAACCTCCAGGGCGACGGCGGCTGGCGCTCCGGCTGCTACGAGCACCTGCCGAGCTCGCACCGCTGAGCGGAGCGGACGTGCGTGGGGCCCTGTCCTCTCGGGGGAGGACAGGGCCCCTCGCACTCTTCACTCCACCTCGAATGTCACGGCAGCCGGCGCATCCCGCAACTCGAGCGGCGCGCTTGCGAGCCGATCTCCTACTCGGTCTGCGACACCTTGGCCTCGTCCCGGTCCAAGAACTGGGCGACCCGCCGTGCGAACCACTCGGGGTCGTCCACCCACGGATAGTGCCCCGCACCTGGCTGGACGGTGAATTCGGCGTGCGGGAATGCATCGGCCGCGGCGCGCGCCAGCTCGGGGCGGGGGCCGCCGTCGAGCTCGCCGGCGAGGACGAGGACCGGTGCGGCCACTCGGGTGAGTGCGGCGGTGGTCGCCGGCGGGTCGTAGGCGCCGTCGGAGCCGTAGACGTCGGCTGCGTCGTCGTTGAACTCGGCGCGGGCATCGTGCTCCGCCGCCGCGTCGTCCCAGCGGCCGTAGAAGAAGGGCGCGAACGCCGGGTCGAAGTCCGTCTTCCCCGCCAGCCACTCCTCGAACGCCGGGAACACGTCCTCGAACCACGGCTCACCGCTCCTCAGGCGGGCCGCGGCCAGCCGGTCCTCGGCACTGGGCTGCCTCCCCAGTGCCCAGGGGGTGCAGGTGACCAGAACCAGCCGCGCCACCCGCTCCGGGTGCCGGGCGGCGTACAGCATCGCCAGACTGCCACCGGCCGAATGGGCGAGCAGGTCCATCCGCTCAAGCCCCAGGTGGGCACGGAGCGCCTCCACGTCGCCCACGAGCCGGTCGCACCGGTAGGTGGCCGGATCCGCCGGTGCCGCGGAGTCGCCGGTGCCGCGCAGGTCGAGCAGGACCAGCCGGCGGTGCGCCGCGAGCCCGCCCAGGTCTCCGAGGTAGGAGGAGGCCTGCATCGGGCCTCCCGGCAGGACGACGAGCGGCTCGCCCTCACCCCGGAGGTGGTAGGCGACCTGGGTCCCGTCGGCTGCGGTGAAGATCGGCATGCGCCGATCTTCCTGTCCCAGGGTCCGATGACGCAACGCAGTTGTGGGGGGCGCCGCAGAAAATACGGGCCGACCTCTTGCCTGCCCCGACGTGGCCTGAATTACTGATCCCGAACAGCTCGACCGAATGATCGGTCGCCCGAATTGATATGATTGGCGAGGGAGACGGCCCCATGGTGGATGCGACGGAGCTGCTGGACCCGGGGGAACGGCTCGACGCCGGGGCGCTGCGGGCGCTGCAGCTGGAGCGGCTGCGGGCCTCGCTGCGGCACGCGTACGAGCACGTCTCCTTCTACGGGGAGTCCTTCGACAAGGCCGGCGTCCACCCGGACGACT
This sequence comes from Streptomyces sp. NPDC051172, assembly GCF_040682555.1. Lineage (NCBI taxonomy): Bacteria > Bacillati > Actinomycetota > Actinomycetes > Kitasatosporales > Streptomycetaceae > Streptomyces > Streptomyces sp. NPDC051172. The sequence goes on along the minus strand of NZ_JBFBBE010000077.1, from coordinate 38,396 downwards.
GCCGGTCCCTGGCCGACCTGGCCCGTTTCCCGTTCACCACGAAGGCGGACCTGCGCGAGAACTACCCGTACGGCATGTTCGCCGTGGAGCAGGACCGCATCCGCCGCATCCACGCCTCCAGCGGCACCACCGGGCGCCCCACGGTCGTCGGCTACACGGACAACGACCTCTCCCTGTGGGCCGACATGGTGGCCCGCTCGATCCGTGCGGCGGGGGGCAGGCCCGGCGACAAGGTGCATGTGGCATACGGCTACGGGCTGTTCACCGGCGGCCTCGGCGCACATTACGGGGCCGAACGGCTCGGCTGTACGGTCATCCCCGCCTCCGGCGGTATGACGGCCCGCCAGGTCCAGCTGATCCAGGACCTCGAACCGCAGATCATCATGGTGACGCCGTCGTACATGCTCACGCTCCTCGACGAGTTCGAGCGCCAGGGCGTCGATCCGCGCGGCACCTCCCTGCGCGTGGGGATCTTCGGGGCCGAGCCGTGGACCGAGGAGATGCGGCGGGAGATCGAGGAGCGGTTCGCGATCGACGCGGTGGACATATACGGGCTGTCCGAGGTGATCGGCCCCGGGGTTGCGCAGGAGTGCGTGGAGACCAAGGACGGGCTGCACATCTGGGAGGACCACTTCTTCCCGGAGGTCGTCGATCCGATCACCGGTGAGGTGCTCCCGGACGGCGAGGAGGGCGAGCTCGTCTTCACCTCGCTGACCAAGGAGGCGATGCCGATCGTGCGGTACCGCACGCGTGACCTGACACGGCTCCTGCCGGGCACGGCGCGGGTGTTCCGGCGGATGGAGAAGGTCGCCGGGCGCAGCGACGACATGGTGATCCTCCGGGGCGTCAATCTCTTCCCGACACAGATCGAGGAGATCGTGCTGCGCACGCCCGGTGTCGCGCCGCACTTCCAGCTGCGCCTGACCCGGGAGGGCCGTCTCGACGCCCTCACCGTGCGGGCGGAGGCCCGGCCCGACGCCGGACCCGAACTGCGGGAGGCCGCCGCGCAGGCGATCGCGACGTCGGTGAAGGACGGTATCGGGGTGTCGGTCGCGGTGGAGATCGTCGAGCCGGAGTCGCTGGAGCGGTCGGTGGGGAAGATCCGGCGGATCGTGGACCTGCGGTAGCGCGCCGCCGGTTGTGTGTTGCGTCAGGGATGGAACCGCCACCGGCCTTCAGAGATGACATCCACCTTGCTGTCGCTGACGCGGACAGCCGTCTCGTCGTCGATGAAGTAGATCGGGAAGTCCGCCCGCGCAGCGATGCGATCAGCCCAGGCGTCGTCCCGCTCCGGGAAATCCGGCGAGTACAGGTGGGGCTTGAGGTACCAGTCGAAGAGACCGAACGGCGGCTCCACCGTCGTCGCGCCGAGCACGTGGAGGTCCGGGGTGTCCCCGATGACGTCGGCGGAGTGTGCGGTGAGATTGCGGCTGAAGATCATCGATCCGGCGCTGACCCCCACATAGACCCGGCTCTCCAGCGCCTCCAGGAAGCCGTCGGCCAGGCCGTTGCCGGTGATGCTGCGCGCGAGGTGGTAGTGGCTGCCGCCCTCGACATGGATGACGTCGGCGTGGAGCAGCCGGTCGAGGACCAGCTGCCGGGGCAGGCCGTTCAGCTCCAGGACGTCGAACTCCCGCCAGCCGAGGCCGTACAGCCGGTTCATGCCCTCGACGAACCACCCGTGGTCCCCGGGCTCGGCGACTGATGCCGTGGGAACGTACACGATGTTCGCCGATCCGAACGGCTTTCCCAGCATGTCCCGCAGCGCGTCCCGCAGTGTCTCGTTGCGCAGGCCGCTCGCCGTCAGCAGAAGGTTCATCGGGCGAGCCAAGCACGACTGACGGTCGCGCGCAACGAACCCGGGATCCACCCATGCCGTCCTGGCATGCCGCATCGGGGAGAGGCGCTGAAGGGACGCTGCCGGACCTCAGCGTAAATCGCTCGCCCGCCATGAGCCGCGCCGTTAGGATCCGGCCGCACGACGAAGGCGCCACATGCGACCGCGAGGGGAGCCGGTGTGCAGATCCCGGGTGTGCGGACCGACCGTTTGGGCTTGCTCATCGACCAGTTCGACCGCGCCAGGGAGATGGCTCAGGTGCGGCTGACGGGGCTCGGCGACGAGGAGTACCTGTGGGAGCCCGCGCCCGGCGGCTGGTCGATCCGGCGCCGGGGCGAGGCGACGACACCCAGCGCGTTCGGGCCCGGCGAGTGGGTGCTCGACCAGGGTGCCCCGGACATCCCGTCGAACGAGTACGCCGAGGTGGCCCGGCAGGCCGCCTCCGGCATGTCCGTCGCCAAGATAGCCGAGGACTGGAGTGTGAGCGTCGAGCGGGTCCAGGAGGTCCTCGACCACACCGGGCCGGCGGAGCCCGACGAGGTGCCGGTCCCCACCATCGCGTGGCGGCTGGGGCATCTGCACTTCGGTTTCGCGGGCCAATGGGAGTGGACCTTCGGTGAGCGGCGGCAGGAGCCCAAGCTGCTGGTCGACTTCACTCCTTCCGCCTCGCGGGCCCTGGAACGGTTCTGGGCGCTGATCGACCGCTGGCGGGACAGCGTCGCCGCGATGACCGACGAGCAACTCGACACGGTCGGCTTCTCGCAGTATCCGTACGGCTCCGACCCCGACGAACCGTTCATCAGGGTGCTGTGGGGGTCCAATCTCGAGTTCATCCACCACATGGCCGAGATCGCCCTGCTGCGTGACCTGTGGCGGTCGCGCTAGCCGGAGAAGCGGTCCCGCAGTTCCCTCTTGAGGATCTTCCCGCTGGCGTTGCGTGGCAGCTCCGTGACGAACTCCACCCGCTTCGGTGCCTTGAAGTGGGGGAGCTTCTCGCGGGCGTGGGCGATCAGCTGGTCCTCGGTCACCTCGCCGCGCGGGACGACGACCGCGGTGACTGCCTCGATCCAGTGTTCGTCGGGCAGGCCGATCACGGCCACCTCGGCGACGGACTCGTGGCCGTAGAGGGCGTCCTCGACCTGACGTGAAGCGACCAGTACGCCACCGGAGTTGATGACGTCCTTCACGCGGTCGACGATCGTGTAGTAGCCGTGGGCGTCCCGTACCGCCAGGTCACCGGAGTGGAACCAGCCGTCGCGGAAGGCGTCGGCGGTCTCCTCGGGCTTGTCCCAGTAGCCCTCGCACAACTGCGGGGAGCGGTAGACGATTTCGCCGGGTGTGCCGTCGGGGACGTCCTTGCCGTCCTCGTCGACCACACGGGCGTCGACGAAGAGGACGGGGCGGCCGCAGGAGTCCATGCGCCCCTTGTGTTCCTCGGGTGCCAGGACGGTGGCCAGGGGGCCGATCTCGCTCTGGCCGAAGCAGTTGTAGAAGGCGAGCTTCGGCAGTCGCTCGCGCAGCCGTTCCAGGACGGGCACCGGCATGATCGAGGCGCCGTAGTAGGCCTTGCGGAGTCCGCCGAGGTCTCGGGTGGTGAAGTCGGGGCGGTTGGACAGGCCGATCCACACCGTGGGCGGGGCGAACAGGCTGTCCACGCCTCCGTTTTCGATGAGGTCGAAGAGCCGGTCGCCGTCGGGGGCGTCGAGGATGATGTTGGTGGCGCCGACCGCGAGGTAGGGCAGCAGGAACACATGCATCTGCGCGGAGTGGTAGAGCGGGAGGGAGTGCACGGGGCGGTCGCCGGCGCTGAGGTCGAGGGCGGTGATCGCGCTCAGGTACTCGTGAACCAGGGCGCGGTGCGTCATCATTGCGCCCTTCGGCAGGGCCGTCGTGCCCGATGTGTACAGCAGCTGCACCAGGTCCTCGGTGCGCGGCTCGGGCCCGTCATGGGCGGGGGCCGCAACCAGGCGGGCCAGCAGGGAATCGTCGGCGTCCCGCAGGGGCAACGTCCTTACGTCGTCGGCGAGTCGACCGGTCAGGTCGGGGTCGGTGAGGACCAGCGAACTGCCGGACTGGCCGACGATGTAGGCGAGGTCGTCGCCGGTCAGGTTCTGGTTGACCGGCACATGGACCAGGCCCGCGCGGGCGCAGGCGAGGAAGCCGATCAGATAGGCGTCCGAGTTGTGGCCGTAGGCACCGACGCGGTCGCCGGGGGCGAGCCCCTGCTCGAGCAGGACGCTCGCCGCGCGGGAGACGGCCTCGTCCAGTTCCTCGTACGTCCACCTGCGGTCGCCGTACTGCACCGCGATGCGCGCGGGGGTGCGTCGGGCACTGCGCCGCAGCACCCCGTCAACCGTGCTGCCGTGTCCCTGCGTCATGACTGATGATCCTCGGTGCGTGGCCGGGGCAGGTCAAGCACCCGGGAGGCTCACGCACCCGCCCAACCACTCCTTCCCCTTGTCATGTTGGGAGGCACCTTTGCGCACCCGTGTCAGACGACTGGTCGTCGCGGCCGTCGCGTTACTCACCGCCTCGTCCGCGCTGCAGGCCACCGCGGCCGAGCGCCCGAGCCGCCAGGACGATCCCCCAAACGGCGGGCTGTCCGCCGTCATCCGCTACACCGAGTACGGAATCCCGCACATCGTCGCGAAGAACTACGCGGACCTCGGCTTCGGCACCGGCTGGGCCCAGGCCGCCGACCAGGTGTGTCTGCTCGCCGACGGTTTCGTGACCGTGCGCGGCGAACGCTCGCGATTCTTCGGCCCGCACGCGGCGACCGACCGCTCGCTGTCGTCGGCCTCCGACAATCTCTCCAGCGACCTGTACTTCCGCGGCATACGGCAGACCCGGACCGTGGAGAAGCTCCTCGCCGAACCGGCGCCGCGGGGCCCGAGCCGCCCAGTGAAGGACATGATGCGGGGCTTCGCGGCCGGGTACAACGCGTGGCTGGCGCAGAACCGGATCACCGACCCGGCGTGCCAGGGCAAGGCCTGGGTGCGGCCGGTCTCCGCGACGGACGTGGCCGCTCGCTTCTACGCCATCGTGATTCTCGGCGGCCAGGGCGGCTCCGTGGACGAGATCACCGGGGCGCAGCCGCCCACCGGCTCCACGGCACCGGGCAAGCAGGTCGACGCCAAGGCTCTGATCAGGGCGGTGCGGGAGCGGTCCGCGAGCGCGGACATGGGCTCCAACGCGGTCGCCTTCAGCGGCGCCACGACGGCGAACGGCCGCGGTCTGCTGCTGGGCAACCCGCACTACCCGTGGCAGGGCGGGCGCCGCTTCTGGCAGTCGCAGCAGACCATCCCGGGCGAGTTGGACGTCGCGGGCGGCTCACTCCTCGGCTCGCCGATCGTCTCGATCGGCTACAACTCCCGTGTGGCATGGAGCCACACCGTCGCGACCGGCGTCCCGTTCAGCCTGACCCGGCTGACCCTCGACCCCGCAGACCCCACCGTCTACCTGGTGGACGGCAAGCGGGAGCGGATGACGAAGCGGACCGTGACCGTGGCGGTCCAGGACGGCGCGCCGGTGACGCGCACCCAGTGGTGGACGCGCCACGGCCCGGTCGTGGCCGACCCCAACGGTGATCCGCCGCTGCCGTGGACGGCCACGACGGCCTACGCGCTCAACGACCCGAACGCCGTCAACTTCCGCTTCGCCGACACCTCGCTCGGCTTCGCGAAGGCGCACTCCACGGCGGACATCCTGACCTCCCTGGCCCGGCACCAGGGCCTGCCGTGGGTGAACACCATCGCCGCGGACTCCGCCGGGCACTCCCTCTACACCCAGTCGCAGGTGCTGCCCCGGATCACCGACGACCTGGCGGCCCGCTGCTCCACCGACCTCGGCAGACTCACCTACCCTCAGGCGGGTCTGGCGGTCCTCGACGACTCACGTGGCGGCTGCGCGATCGGCAGCGACGCCGACGCCGTGCAGGCAGGCATCTTCGGGCCCGCTCGCATGCCCACGCTCAAGGACGCCCCGTATGCGGAGAACTCCAACGGCAGCGCCTGGCTGGCCAACACCGACCGCCGCTCACCGGCTACCAGCGGATCTTCGGCGACGTCGGGACGCCGCGCTCGCTGCGGACCAGGGGCGCGATCGAGGACGTGGCGGCGATGGCCGAGCGCGGCGGACTGACCGTCCACGACCTGCAGAAGCAGCAGTTCGCCAACCGGGTGCCCGCCGGTGCGCTGGCCGCGGCCGACGCGGCGAAGGCATGTGCCGCGCTGCCCGGTGGCACGGCGACCGCGAGCAACGGAAAGTCGGTCGACGTCACCGAGGCCTGCAAGGTGCTCGCAGCCTGGGACCGGACCATGGACACCGACAGCCGCGGTGCCCTCTTCTTCGACCGCTTCTGGCGGAAGCTGACCGCCGCGGTGCCCGCGGGCCGGCTCTGGAAGGTGCCGTTCTCGGCCGCGGACCCGGTCCGTACGCCGAACACGCTCGACACCGCCGCGCCCGGCTTCGCCACGGCTCTCGCCGACACGGTGGCGGAACTGCGCGGCTCGGGTACACCGCTGGACGCCCGGCTCGGCGACCACCAGTACGTCGTGCGTGGCGGCGAACGCCTCGCGATACCGGGCGGCTCGAACCGGCTCGGCGTGTGGAACGTGATCGAGGCGACGTGGGACGCGGCGAGCGGGGCGTACACGCAGGTGCCGTCCGGTTCGAGCCATCTGCAGGCCGTGGGCTGGGACGGCAGCGGCTGCCCGGTGGCCCGCACCCTGCTGACGTACTCCCAGTCGTCGAACCCGAACTCGCCGCACTACAGCGACCAGACCCGGTTGCTGTCCGGTGAGCAGTGGGTGACCGCCCGCTTCTGCGAGAAGGACATCCTGTCCTCGCCCGCACTGCGGGTCATCCGGATCGGCGAGCACAGCTGACCGCGCGGCCCTGTCCCGCGTCATCCCACGTGGGACAGGGTCCGGCGCACGCCCCCGGAGGACAGCGGCCCGCCCGTGAACGCGTCCAGGAGTATCCGCCCGCCCAGCGGCCGGCCCAGCTTCACCGTCTTCTCCTCGCCCAGCAGTTGGGCAGTGCAGGGGCCGTCCTTGGTCCCGACAACCGACGCGGACAGCACGACGCTGTCGTGTGTCTCCAGGACGTCCACCGCCGGACCGTCGTCGCAGGCTCCGTGCACGATGAGCACGGTGACGGCTCGGCCGTCATCGCCCATCCCCACCAGCCCCTGGATCGGCCACAGTTCGTCGCCGGGAGACTGAGCTGCCGGTGCGATCGGGGACTTGGGCGGCTCGGACGGGCTGAGAGCCACCACCTTCAGCGGAGTGTCATGGCCGTCGAGCGTGAACAGCCAGGCCGGGACGGTCGCGGGGCCGCGGCTGGTGGCCATGGTCGTCTCGCCCAGCCTGGCGCCGGTCACGGTGAGGTGCGGTCCGTCGTCGGAGCCGCGGGCCACACTGTCGTACGCCTCTTGTGCGTCCATCAGCGGCAGGGTGAGCGAACGGCCGTCGTCCCACTGCACCACGCCGCTGCGGTCCGGGGTGTCGGGGAGGGAGGTGCGCAGCACGAAGTTCCGGGTCGTGTACGCGCGTTTGTCCGCCGCGGTGTGGAAGGCGCCGGCGGGCAGCTGGACCGCATCGCCCATGGGGTGGTAGCCCTTGGCCCACACCTCGGCGGCCTGGGAACCGTGCCAGGCGTCGGCGACCGCGCGAGCCCGCGAGCCGCCGTGGCCGACGGCCTGCTCGCTGCCGCAGCCGACGGCGACGGCTCCTCCCACGGTGCACAGGGCGAGTGCGGCCAGCAGTTCGACGGCGCGTGCGGTGTGCCTGCGCAAGGATCCCCCAGGGCTGACGGTGACGGACGCGGTGCCGTTCCTGTGACGCGTCGGCACCGCGTCGCGTTCGATCCGCCAGTCCGTCCCGGGGTCACACGGGACGGGTGCGGCCCTCCCAGTACGGGTCCCGCAGCCGCCGCTTGTACAGCTTCCCGTTGGGGTCGCGGGGCATCTCGGCGATGAAGTCGACGCTCTTGGGCCGCTTGTAGCCGGCGAGTTGCTCGGCGCAGTGGTCGAGGATCGAGGCGGCGAGGGCCGGGCCCGGCTCGTGGCCCGGGGCCGGTTCGACGACGGCCTTGACCTCCTCGCCCCAGTCGTCGTGCGGGATGCCGAAGACGGCCGCGTCGGCGACGGCGGGGTGGGCGAGCAGGGCCGACTCGATCTCGGCCGGATAGATGTTGACCCCGCCCGAGATGATCATGTCGATCTTGCGGTCGCGGAGGAAGAGATAGCCGTCCTCGTCGAGGTAGCCGAGGTCGCCGACGGTGAAGTAGTCGCCGATGCGGTTCTTCTCCGTCTTGGCCTCGTCCTTGTGGTAGGCGAAGCCTCCGGTGTGCATCTTCATGTAGACGGTGCCGAGTTCGCCGGGCGGCAGCCGGTTTCCCTCGTCGTCGAAGACCGCGAGCTCACTGATGGGCCAGGCCTTGCCGACGGTCCCGGGCTTCTTGAGCCAGTCCTCTGCGGTGGCGAAGGCCCCGCCGCCCTCGCTGGCCGCGTAGTACTCCTCCACGCTGTGGCCCCACCAGTCGATCATGGCCCGCTTCACGTGGTCGGGGCAGGGGGCGGCGCCGTGGATGGCGTGCCGCATGGACGAGACGTCGTAGGAGCGACGCACGTCCTCCGGGAGCGCGAGCAGGCGGTGGAACTGGGTCGGGACCATGTGGGTGTGCGTGCATTTCTCGCGGTCGATCAGCCGGAGCATCTCCTCGGGCGTCCACTTGTCCATGAGCACGAGGCGGTGGCCTATGTGCAGGGACGCGCCCGCGAACTGGAGTACGGCCGTGTGGTAGAGCGGGGAGCAGACGAGGTGGACGTTGCCGTCGTACGGTTTGATGCCGAAGATGCCGAGGAAGCCGCCGAGATAGGCCTCCTCGGGGGTCTTGCCGGGCAACGGCCGGCGGATGCCACGGGGGCGGCCGGTGGTGCCCGACGTGTAGTTCATGACCCACCCCAGCTCGCGGTCCGAGGGCGCCGACTCCGGTTGTCCGTCGAGGAGTTCGGCGTACGGGCGGAAACCCTCGACCGCACCGACGGCGTACCGGTGGGTGCCCGGCAGACCGGCCTCGTCGGCCGCGTGGCGGGCGGGCCCCGCGAACCGTTCGTGGGAGATGAGCACCTTGGCTCCGGAGTCGGCGACGATCCAGCCGATCTCGGGGCCGACGAAGTGGTGGTTGACCGGGACGAGATAGAAGCCGGCCTGGCTGGCGGCCAGATACGCGGTGAAGAACTCGACGCCGTTGGGCAGGACGACCGCGAAGGCGTCCCCGCGTTCCAGCCCGGCGGCGCGCAGTCCGTGCACCAGGCGGTTGGCGGCGGAGTGGAGGCGTCCGGCGGTCCACTGCTCGCCGTCGGGTGCGACGAGGACCGTGCGGTCGGGATCGGCGGCGGCCTGGGCCCAGAATCCGGCGGGGGGCGTACTCGTCACTTGCCGATCCTTCCGGTGATGCGGTTGATGCGGTCGACGGTCTGCTCGAAGCCGCGCGTGAGGTCGTCGAAGACGGCCTGGACGGAGCGTTCGCTCTTCATGCGGCCGACGATCTGGCCGACCGGGGTGCCGAGCAGGGGTTCGACCTCGTACTTCTGGATGCGGGTGAGGGCCTCGGCGACCAACAGGCCCTGCAGGGGCATGGGGAGGGTGCCGGGTCCCGCCGGGTCGTCCCACGCGTCGGTCCATTCGGTACGGAGCTGGCGTGCGGGTTTCCCGGTCAGCGCGCGGGAGCGGACGGTGTCGCCGGAGCCGGCGGCGAGCAGTTTCCGCGTCACCGCGGGCGAGGACATGTCGGCCTCGGTGCAGGTCAGCCAGAGGGAGCCCAGCCAGACGCCCTGGGCACCCAGGGCCAGCGCGGCGGCCACCTGCTGCCCGCTGCCGATGCCTCCGGCTGCGAGGACGGGTAGTGGATCGACGGCCTCGACGACCTCCGGGGTGAGCACCATGGAGGCGATCTCGCCGGTGTGGCCACCCGCCTCGTAGCCCTGTGCGACCACGATGTCGATGTCGGCCTCCTGGTGCTTGACGGCGTGCCGGGCACTGCCCGCGAGGGCCGCGACGAGCACGTTGTGCTCGTGGGCGCGGGCGACCACGTCGGCGGGTGGGGAGCCGAGGGCGTTGGCGAGCAGCCGGATCGGGTAGTCGAAGGCGACGTCGAGCTGGCCCCGGGCGACCTGCTCCATCCACCCGGTGATGCGCCAGCCGGAGGCCTCGCCGTCGGCCAGCTCCGGGACGCCGTACTTGGCGAGGGTGTCCTTCACATACTGCCGGTGTCCCTCGGGGATCATCGCCTCGACGTCGGCCTCCGTCACGCCCTCCACCTTCTTCGCGGGCATGACGACATCGAGGCCGTACGGCCTGCCGTCGACGTGGGCCTCGACCCAGTCGAGATCGCGCTTGAGCTCGTCGGGGGCGGTGTAGCGGACCGCGCCGAGCACTCCGAACCCGCCGGCCCGGCTGATGGCCGCGGCGACGGCGGGGAACGGCGTGAAGCCGAAAATGGCGTGCTCGACTCCCAGTTTCTTGCTCAGCTCCGTCTGCATGGGCGCAGAATGCCGCAGTCCTCCGGCCGACGGAAGAGCTTTTCTGATACACCGTCAGATTTATTGGGCGGCAGGCCTTGTTGACATGCTTCACCACCGACACGAGTGTTTCCCGGGTGACCGACGACGCAGCGGAAAGAGACGCGAGCGACCGCCGGATGCCGACGCGTCGCCAGATCGGACGAGCCGCACTGGCCCTGGGCGGCGCCCTGGCCATCGCCCCCTTCCCCGCGGGACCGGCCACGGCGGCCACGACCTCCAGGCACCACCCCGCACTGCGCCACGGCAGCCCGGAGCAGGCCGGCCTGCTCCCCTCCCACCTGCGTCAACTGGTCGTGGACGCCGAGTCGTTCCTCGGCCCCTCCCCCAAGCACCCCTGGTACGCGGGCGCCGTGCTGCTCGCCGGGCGGGGCGGCACCGTGGCGCTGCACCGGCCCATCGGCATGGCGGTGCGCTATGCGGCGTACGACGAGAAGACCGACACCGGCGTCGAGTTCCCGCCCGACCGGCAGATCCCCATGGCCGAGGACACCGTCTTCGACCTGGCCTCGGTGTCCAAGCTGTTCACCTCGCTCCTGGCGGTGCAGCAGCTGGAACGGGGTGCACTGGAGCTGGCGGGGACGGTCGCCTCGTACCTCCCGGAGTTCGGCGCGGCGGGCAAGCAGGACATCACCATCCGGCAGCTCCTCACCCACACTTCCGGGTTCCGTGACTGGATCCCGCTGTACAAGGCGCCGACGCACGAGGCGAGACTTCGACTCGTCTTCAATGAAGCCCCGGTCAATCCTCCCGGCACCAGGTACCTCTACTCCGATCTGAATCTGATCTCGCTCCAGTTGGTGTTGGAGAGGATCACCGGCCGCACGCTCGACACCCTCCTCCACGACGAGATCACAGAGCCGCTCGGTCTCGACCGCACCCGCTACAACCCGCCCGCCTCCTGGAAGCCGAAGATCGCCGCCACGGAGGACGAGCGCGGACCCTGGTCCGGTCTTGAGCGGGGGCTCGTGTGGGGCGAGGTGCACGACGAGAACGCCTACAGCCTCGGCGGGGTCGCCGGACACGCCGGGGTGTTCTCCTGCGCCTGGGACCTGGCCGTGCTCGGCCGGACACTGCTCAACGGTGGCCGCTACGGCCGGGCGCGCATCCTGCGGCCGGAGTCCGTGGAGCTGATGTTCACCGACTTCAACACCGCCTTTCCCGGTCACGAGCACGGCCTGGGCTTCGAGCTCTACCAGCACTGGTACATGGGCGCCATGGCCACCCCGCGCACCGCCGGGCACACCGGTTTCACCGGCACCTCCCTGGTGCTCGACCCGACCACCGACTCCTTCCTTGTCGTGCTCGGCAACTCGGTGCACCCGGTGCGCAGTTGGCGCTCGGGATCCGCTCCCCGGGTCGCCGCCGGCAACAACCTGGCACGCGCCGTACCGGTACGTCCGGCGCACGGACGCACGGCGTGGTTCGCGGGCATGGCGAACGCCACGACCGCCACGCTCACACTGCCCCGACTCGACACGACGGACGGCAGGGTCCGACTGACCTCCGCCCTGTGGTGGGACACCGAACCCGCATCGGACGTCCTCGTCCTGGAGGCCACGACGGACGGCGGCACGAGCTGGCAGCCGCTCCCCTTCACCACCGGGCGCCACGGCGAGGAACCGCAGGGGCACCCTTCGGGATCGGTCACCGGCTGGTCGGGCCGCGTCTGGCACCGGATGGCGGCCGATCTGCCGGCGCACACGCAGCTGACCCTGCGCTGGCGGTACACGACCGACAAGCTCTACGTCGGCCGCGGTGTGTACGTCGACGGGATCCGCGTCGGGACGCCGGACACCGTGCTGTTCGACGAGGCGCGCCCGGCGGACTCGGCGCGGATCGTCGCGGCGGGATGGGTTCAGTCGGCCGACTGACGGCGTTCCCCTGCACAACGCGCGTCGCGACGGCGTGCTCACCGGGAATCCCGGACTGTCCCGCTACCGTGAGCGTTGATGAGCGCACGGAACGTGGGAGGCGTCGGATGGCCAGAAGGGCGGCGACCGCGCTCGCGGTGGGCGTGGCAGTGATGTGCGTGACCGGCCTGGCGGTCGCGCCCTCGGACTCCGACCTGGAGGTGGCCCGGCTCGACCCGGCCGCCGCGCCGCCCGGCGGCCGTACCGTGGTGCACGCCTTCGTGGCCAACAGGGGGCCGGAGCAGACCACCTCGCCGTTCACCGTGGTCGTGAGGCTGCCGGCGGGCTTCACCGCTCAGGGGCCGTACTTCCCCGAGGACTGCCGCGCCGAGGCCCGCGGACGCCTGCTGCGCTGCACCTTCGGCGCCGGTCTGGCACGGCTGCGGACGGCCACAGCCCTGGTTCCGGTCCGGGTGGACGCGGATGTGCCCCCCGGCACCAGGGCCGAGGGGCACGTCCAGGTGGCGAGCGTCGACGACCGCGATCCGCGCAACGACCGCACACCGTTCACTCTGTCCGTCGACTGCTGATCAGCGGTACACCTTCACGTAGTCCGCCTGCATGGTCAGCGGCGTCGAACCCGAGGGCGCGGGATGGTACTCGCCGGCGCTGACCGACAGGTTGAGGATCAGGTACGCGGAGAAGTTGCTGCCCACGCCGTGGCCGTCCGAATAGACCTTCTTGCCGTTGACGTACCAGTCCACCGAGCCGGCGCCGTAGTGGGTGCCGATGGTGACCCACTGGCCGGGCGCGACCGCTGCGGAGTCGGTGTAGTACTTGGAGCCGGAGGTGACGTGGTTGGTCAGCTCCAGCAGGTTCGGGTTGTCCGGGTGGTACTCGAAGGAGTCGATCTCGCCGTTGCCGTCCTTCCAGGTCCACAGGGCCGGCCAGGCGCCGGAGCCGGAGGGCATTTTGACCCGGGTCTCCGCGTAGTCACCGGTCTTCACCTGGAAGCCGCCGCTGGAGCCCTCGGTGGTGAGCAGGCCCGTGTTCCAGGCCTGCTTGCCGTTCTCCAGGGTGTGCGAGGAGGGCTGGGCGGTGAAGGTCGCGATGCCGCCCGAGGTGGTGACCTTGCTCTGGTCCAGCCAGTCGAGCTTGTTGTCGTCCGGGTTGTGGTCGCCGTACGCGTAGGACGTGCTCTTGTCGCCGACCCACTTCGAGCCCCAGGCGATGCCGCCCGAGAAGTCGTCGGACCAGATCACGGACTGACCGGAGACCGGCGAGCCACCGCTGCTCGACGTCGCGGACGTGGCCTTGTTGACGGTCAGCTTGTGCGAGGGCAGGTCGTGCCAGGCCCCGCCGGACTCCTGCCAGAAGCCGAAGATCGTGTACGTGCCTGCGGGAAGGGTGCGCGAGCCGCTGGTGAACTTCACACCGCTCGGGCATATTCGGACATTCGAGGCGTTCCCTGGGAAGTCCAGGTTGTTTCCGGCCGCATCCCGGACGCCGACACCGAGGGTCTTGGCCGTGAAGCAGCCGGAGGAGTGCACGGTCAGCTCGGCCGACGCGGCGACGCCCGCGGTCATGGTGGACGGCGTCAGACTGTCCTGGGTGACGGAGGAGGCCGCGAAGGCCTGGGGGGCGACCGGCAGGAGCAACAGCGCCGCTGCTGCTCCGGCTATGCCCAGACGGGCAGGAGAGTTGGTTTGGCGCATGGTGGGGGCTTCCTCGACGGCGCCTGCGAGGTGAGCTGTCCTGGACGGACGGCTGTTGTGTTTCGCAGGACTCGGCGTTCCGGCGGCGACGGCCACCCGGGACGGACCTCCGGAGCCTAGGCAGATCCGCTGTCCACGGACAACGAGATCTCACTCACACGCTCATGATCGACAGCCCGTCGGGGCCGACGCGGTCGCTGCCGGTCAGGAGGTGCTAACCGTGCAGTTCCCGATAGGCGGCGACGGCCCCGGGGTGCAGGGGAATCCCGCCGGTGGAGATCAGGCTGCGGACGTCGAGGAACTGGGTGCCGAGCGCCGTGGTGGGGACGAGGCGCGTGGCGCGCTGGACCAGTACGCCGGTGAGGGCGGCGGCGACGGGCTCGGGCAGGTCGGGGCGGCACAGAAGCAGATTGGCCACGCCGATGGTGGCGACTTCGGGCGTTCCCCGATACGCCCCCGTCGGCACTGTCACCGCTTCCAGCCCCGAGCCGGCCCGTACCGGGCCGGTGCGCAGTCGGGGCAGCAGGTCGGCCAGCGGCAGCAGCCGGATACCGGGGAGTGTGCCGAGGCGGGTCAGCACGGGCAGTGGTACGCCGCCTGCGACCAGCAGGGCGTCGACGACGCCGGCCCGCATCGCGCGCGCCGCCTGCGGCATCAGCAGGTGGCGGACCTGTACGTCAGTGCCCGGCACGAGGCCCGCCGCGCGCAGCAGGCGGTCGCCGAGCACGGCACCGCCCGATGCGGGCGCGCCCAGGGAGACGGTGCGCCCCGCCAGCTCGGCGACGCTGCGGACGCTCGCGTCGGCGCGCACGGCCAGCTGGACGTAGTTCTCGTAGACCCGGCCGATCGCGCGCAGCGGGACACGGCGGCCGAACGGAGCGGAGCCGCCGTACGCGGCCCACGCGATGTCGGCCAGGGCCGGCGCCACTTCGGCGCGGCGCGCCTAGAGCAGCCGCACGTTGGCGACACTGCCCTGGCTCTGGATCACCTCGCAGGACAGCCGGGGAAAGACCGCCGTGACCTGCTCACCGAGCAGTCGGCCGAAGGCCGCGTAGAACCCGTCCGCCTCGCCGGTCGCGATCCGCAGAACGCCTTCCGCGCCGCGGTCGGCGTGCCGTGCGTCGGCCGCCGCGGCGCCTGCCAGGAGTCCGGTGCATGCCGTGCCGAGCGCGGCCCGCAGAGCGGTGCGGCGAGCGGAGCGGCCATATGCCTGCGCGCCGGGTGTGCCGTTTGCTCGCTCTCCGCTCATGTCGTGGCCCCCTTCTGCTCCTTGGGGACCACGACCCGGACCAGCAGGCCGTGCGGCTCGGCCGCCGAGCACTCGACGTGTCCGCCGCGGCCGCTCACCAGTTGCCCGGCGATCGCCAGGCCGAGGCCGCTGCCGCGTACGTCGCGGTGCCGCTCCGAGCGCCAGAAGCGGGTGCCCGCCAGGGCGAATTCCGCGTCGGTGAGGCCCGGCCCGTCGTCCCGCACCTCGAACACCGCGTACGCGCCCCGGGTGAAACAGCGCGTCTCGACGCGGGCGCCGTCGCCGGCGTACTTGATCGCGTTGTCGAGGAGGATGTCGGCCACCTGGGCCAGTTCGCCCTCCGTGCAGGCCATGAGGACGGACGGCCCGGGGGTGAACTCCAGGCGGACTCCGACCTGTTCGGCCACCGGCTGCCACAGCCCGGCCTGCGCCGCAGCGACCACCGTCGCGTCGCAGCTCGCTCCCCGCACGTCCGTGACGGACAGTTCGCCGGCGCGGTGTTCGGCGTTCGCGAGCGCCAGCAGGTCGTCGAGGAGGTGCTCCATGCGTTCGAGTTCGGCCGTGACTCCACTGTAGGTGCGGGTGGCGGAGGCGGGCAGGCGGGACTGGAGCGAGTCGATGCGCAGGCGTAGTGCGGCGAGCGGATTCCGTAGCTGGTGCGAGGTGTCGGCCACCAGACGGCGCTGCTGTTCCAGTGCCGTGGTCACGGCGTCGGCCATGCGGTTGAAGCCGGTGGCCAGTTGGCGCAGTTCCGGTGGCCCACCGGTCCGTGCATGCTCGGCAGGGAGGCCTGCCGCCAGCACGCCTACCGTGCGGTCGAGGCGGTGCAGGGGGCGTACGACCCACCGCGTGGCAGCGCGGGCGAGCAGCACACAGGCCGCGGCGAACAGACCCGCGCCCGCGAGGACCAGCGCCCAGCGCAGTGCGATGTCGTCGGCGGCGGCCCGGACCGAGGCGCGCAGGACGACGGCCCCGGACACCCGGGTGCCGGTGCCCACCGGGCGAGCCAGCAGGTCCGGGCCGCGGGACCAGGGGCGCAGCGTGCGCCCCGGCGAGACGCGCTGGTTGCGCAGCGCCGCGTCGACCAGGTGGGCCACTTCGGGGTCGGCCGCGCGCATACCGCCGGTCTGCACCACCGGGGCGCGGCGGGCGTCGACGACCACCACCGCCTCGCCGTACAGCTCGGTGTAGCGGGTCACCTCGGCGGTCAGCGTGCCGGTGTCGCCGGCCTCGGCGGCCTGTTCGGCCAGCGAGGCGAAGCGGTCGAGATCGGCGGTGCGCGCCGCGACGAGCTGCTGGGTGCGCTGGGACGCCGTCGCGGCCAGCAGCGGCAGGGCAAAGCCGGCCACCGCGAGCACGGCGAAGGCCAGGACGACGGTCAGCACCCGGGTACGCATGGCAGGGTCCCGGCCGGCTCAGCCGCCGAACCGGTAGCCGAAACCCCGGATGGTGGTGAGCACCTCGGGACGGCCGAGTTTGCCCCGCAGCTGGGTGAGGTGGACGTCGAGGGAGCGGGACACGGCGAGGTAGGCGTCACCCCACACCTCGTCCAGCAGCTGCTGACGGCTGACCGCGGTACCGGGCCGGGCCGCCAGCGCGGCGAGGACCGCGAACTCCTTCGTGGTCAGCCGCACCTCGGCGCCGCCGACCGTCACCCGGCGCGCGTCGAGGTCGACCTCGACGTCGGCGGCGCGGACCGTGCGCGGCGCCGGAACGGCCGGTGTCGCAGCGCGACGGGTGACGGCCTCGATACGGGCCAGCAGCTCGGCGAGCCGTACCGGCTTGACCAGGTAGTCGTCGGCGCCCAGCCGCAGGCCGCGCACCACCGACCGCTCGTCGCCGCGCGCGGTGAGGACCACGACCGGGAGGCCGCTCACGGTGCGCAGCCTGCGCAGCACCTCCAGGCCGTCGAGATCGGGCAGGCCGAGGTCGAGCAGCAGCAGGTCGGCCTGGCGGTGGCGGACGAGGACCTCCTCTCCGCGCCGCACCCGGGCGGGCAGGTGACCGTGCTCGTACAGGACCTCGGTCAGCGCACCGGCCACACCGTCGTCGTCCTCGGCCAGCAGCACGCGCACGGTCACCTCCGTTCGTCCCGTCGGCCCTACGACCGGGAGACATCCTCGTCCAGCGGCGATCCGTCCGACGTCTCGCGCATCCGAATGTAGACGAGCAGCGAGATCAGGACGCAGGCGGTGACGTAGTAGAAGTACCAGCTCTCGTGCCCGGCGTTCTTGAACCAGAGGGCGACGTACTCGGCGCTCCCGCCGAACACGGCCACCGTCAGCGCGTAGGGCAGTCCGACACCGAGCGCCCGGATCGAGGTCGGGAACAGCTCGGCCTTCACCACCGCGCTGATCGAGGTGTACAGCGAACTGACGGCCAGCGGAACCACCATGAGCAGGAACGCGTACACGGGATCGCTGGTATGGGAGAGGAGGGTGAGCGAGGGCACCACCACGGCGGCGCCCAGCACCCCGAAGGCGATCAGCATCGGACGGCGTCCCACCCGGTCGGACAGCAGACCCACGACCGGCTGCAGCACGACGAACACGAGCAGCGCGAAGAAGTTGATCCAGGCCGCCGTCGGCTTGGCGATGCCACTGGTGTTCACCATGAACTTCTGCAGGTACGTGGTGTACGTGTAGAAGAACAGCGTGCCGCCCATGGTCAGCCCGACGACGACCAGGCACTGCCGCGGGTAGGACAGCAGCAGCCGCACGGTGCCCCGCGCCGGACCGCCGTTCTCCTTCTCCTCGCCCCCGGCAGCGGCGCGCTCGAAGCTCTCCGACTCGTCCATGCCGCGCCGCAGCCAGAGCACGACGACTGCTCCCGCGGCGCCGACGACGAACGCGACCCGCCAGCCCCAGGCCTCCAGCTGCGCGGTGCTGAGCACCTGCTGCAGGACGATCTGCAGGCCGAGGGCCGTCAGCTGGCCGGCGATGAGGGTGACGTACTGGAAGCTGGAGTAGTAGCCGCGGCGGCCGGGCGAGGCCACCTCGGACATGTAGGTGGCCGAGGTCGAGTACTCACCGCCGACCGAGAGGCCCTGCAGCAGCCGCGCGGTCACCAGCAACACCGGCGCGACGGCCCCGATCGAGCCGTACGACGGCGTCAGTGCGACGATCAGCGAACCGGCGGCCATGAGGGTCACCGACAGGGTCAGGGCCGCGCGCCGGCCGCGGCGGTCGGCGTAGCGGCCGAGCACCCAGCCGCCGATCGGCCGCATCAGGAATCCGACGGCGAACACCGCGGCGGTGTTCAGCAGCTGGGCGGTCTGGTCGCCCGCGGGAAAGAAGACGGCGGCGAAGTAGACGCTGAACGCGGTGTACGCATACCAGTCGTACCACTCGATCAGGTTGCCGATCGATCCGCGCAGGATGTTGCTGACGACCCTGCGTTCGTCACGGCGCGTCTTTCGCGCGCGCTCGGACATGCTCTGTGTGGCCATCGGAACTCCCTTGTCTGCGGCCCGGGAGCTCACAGAGTCGACGGCAACACAGGGCCGCTCAAGATCGGGGGCCAACTCCTAACAGTCCCTTAGGACTGAGGCGGCGGCCTGCGCCCACAGTGCGTCGGCAACGGCTACGCACCCTCGCCTGTGCCCACCCGCTTGCGCCGTGGCCGCCCCGCTCCCGCCCGCCGGATCGGCGCCTTTCGCGAACGCGTCACCGGCGGCCACAGCTGATCGCCGGTCCACATCCCACGAGGCAGGAGAAAACGCCCGTGCTCCGCTTAGCACGCCTGCACGCCACCGAGATCCTCGACTCCCGTGGTGAGGTCCTGACAACCGTGCTGTGTCACGTCCCTGACCATGGGGTCACGCGGCTCCATGACCACGCACGATGTGAAAGAAAGGCCTGCTCAGGTGCTCCACCCTTGCCCACGGCGTGTGCTGCGGCGACAGTCGCGACGAGGCGCGGCGGGTACGACGGGGACCACTGGTCCCGCGGCTGTCAGCGTCGGCCGTCACTCGCCGGGTGGCGATCGCGCCCGCCCGCCGGGCCGGTCTGCAGCAAAGCCTCACCGAACGCGCGTAGCCCTGCCACCGCCCAGTCGTCGGGCCGCTGCTGTCGGACCAGTGACTTCTTGATCTCGCGGTACAGGTCGGCCTCCAGGCCACAGGCACGACAGTCGGCAAGGTGTTCGACCACTCTCCGGGCGGTGGCGTCGTCCACCTCTCCGTCGAGATGCGCCTGCAGGACACGTATCACCGCTGCGCAGCCCGTCTTCTGCTGCGCAGCGTTCCTTCGTCTCGGCCAGAGCCTCATCGTCCACCTCGCCTCGGGTCTAGGAGGCTTCCATCCCGTACGCCTGGGCTGTCGGGGCACCAGGCCCGCCAATCGACAGGTGACGTCGTCACTCGGTAGCCGTCTTTCCGCACTAGGGGACCCGTCGGCGGCGCCTCCGCATTCCCTTTGGCCCGCTTCCGAACGGCAGGGGCGCTCCCACGGGATGGACCGGCTGGCTCCTGCGCACAGGGGAGATCTGGCGGCTGCGGCCCCTGCTTGTACCGCCGGGCCGCCCGGTTCGGTGATCCGCAGGCCTCCGGAGTCGTGCCCGCGGTGGTCGCCGTCCAGTTGACGCACCTCGCTGCATTCGGCCACGACAGTGTGCGCGACGCCGAAGCACCCGGGCACACCGCACCGGCTCCCTGCGACCTCGGGCACACGTCGGTCGCGCTGCTCACGGGCGACCTCCTGTTCGCCCGTGCCTCGCAGATCCTGGCCGGCCTTGGTCCCGACGCCGTACGCGCGCAGACTGAGGCGACGTCCTCGCCCGCCATGGTGAGCGGCGCGGCACGACCCTCAGGCTCACGGACGAGGCACTCGCAGCCAGTACCGGCGGCCCCTCCCCCACTGTGTGGAAACGGGTGGTCCGGTGCCGACCCTGCCGACACGTCCAGCACCGGAACGGGCCCTCCGGGACGCTCTGCGCCTGACCCGTCGAGCACAGGCGATTCTCAGTGGTCTTCCGGACTGCACGGCGAGAAGCGCGCCGGCCCGGCTGTGTCGCACGGCGGCCGCCCGGGCCACGCGGTGACCTACGACGACAAGCGGCGGAGACCTTCGGGCCATCGGCTCGACGGACGCTTGCCGGACCCCGTCCGATCAGGAAGCCGGGGTGAGATGCTCCGTGCACGAGTGGGTCCCGACGGACTTGGTGCCGTCGGGGCACACGACGTCCTCCCAGCTCGTGCGCGACAGACCGGCCCCGTCCAGCCTCGCCCCGCGCAGCGTGGAGCCGGACAGTGTGGCACCCGTCAGATCCGCGTCCCGCAGGTCCGCGTGGCTGAGGTCGACGTCGGTGAGGGAGACGAACCGTAGTCTCGCGCCCTTGAGCCGGGCTCCTGCGAAGCTGACGTTGGTGAGCAGGCTCTTGTCGAGCACGGCCGTGCCGAGATCCGCGCCGCGCAGGTCGACGTCTTCGAGCGTGCTGGAGGTGAGCCCGGCGCGGCGGAGATCCGCGTCCCGGAGATCCACGTTTTCCAAGGACACCTCCGCCAGCCGCGCTCCGAAGAGATTGCCCCGGCTCAGGTTGGCCTCGGAGACCGATCCTGTCACTGCCGAGCGCTCCAGGTTCACGCACCGGAGAGTCTTCTGCCACAGCTCCACTCCCGCGACATCACGCCCGGAGATGTCCTTGCCCCTCCCATCGGGACAGGTCCGGCCGTGTGCTTCCTGCTCGCAGCCGGCCGTGAGGACAGCGGTGGCGGACAGGACGAGCACAGCAGCGCACAACCGAACACGAGACCCCGACATCACCGCGAACCACCCCTGACGTATCCATCGCGGTGCACACGAGTGCCCGCAAGCGAACGACGATCGGCCTTGTCCATGATCCGGTCCGTCGCAACGGTGGCCTCGTGCACACGCGGGAGAGCATGGCCGAATACCTCGTGCATGCCCCGACCTGCCGATGACGGGGCGATCGAGCGCAGATGCAGGGCGCCGGCGACGGTTTCGCGCTGGAGGCGCCGGGCTTCATGGGCGTCGGCCATGGCAATCGGGGTCTTCGGCAGCGTGTTGAAGACGTACCAGGTGTCCTTGGTCTCGAAGTGCGATCGGATCGCCGTCGTCGAGCTTGTGGATGTTGTGCCACCTCGCGCCGTGTCCGTCGCAGTGCGCGGCTCGTGTGATGCGCCAGAAATCCCCGCCTTGTTCAGCCGGTCTTCCGGCCACGCCAGGGGTTGGCTCGCTCCCATTCCTGCGTCCACTGCCGCATGCGGCGGCAGTCCAGGGCGACGCGTACGGCAACAGTGCCGACCAGCACGGCGCCGGCTGCGCCCGCCGCCGCCAGCACACCCGTCGAGGCGGCCTGGGCCGCCACGGCCGAGGGCGCAAGCGGCGCCGATGTCTGACGGCCCCGCCCGTCCGTCCACACCCTGACCCGGGTCCCCGCCGCAGCACTGGACGGCATCAGAGCCCTGTCGCTGTGCACCGCCCCGTCCGGTGCTCTCCAGCGCACAGTCGCCCACATCCATGTGCCGTGCGCCCCGCTGCTCCTGACCGTCACGGAATCGGAGACCACGGCCTCAACGGCATGACGCCCGGCATTCTCCCGGACGAGTGCCTGCCAGGTCGCACCACCTGTCGCCAGCCCGGCCGCCGGGCCGCCCAGCACGGCGAGCGTCCAGGCAAGAAGCAGGACCCAGGCCTCGGCGATGTCGCTGCCGCGCCGGAGCGGATTGCGCCTCCACCGCCACATCCTCGGCCGCATCGCCGTGCGGTGTGTCTTCGCCATCGGACGACACCCCCTGCGAGCGCCGGTCATGTCCCGGCGCTCCAGGAAAGCTTCGGAGCCACCCTGCTCGTCGGCAGCCGCCACGTACGCACCACCGACCGCTGCGCTGCTCGTTCACGCGCTATGAGGAAACCCGACGGCTCCCTGCGTGCATTCCACCGCAGGCACATCAGGGTCCCGGCGGCCGCTCCTGTCCTTCTCCGCATCCGTGCCACGAAAGTCCCTCGGCGAACCCCCGCAGCCGCTCGACTGCGTCAGCGTCAGGTTCCGACCCGCGGGTGAGCGCGTTCTTGATCTCCTGATAGGCCTCGGCATTCAGGCCGCAGCGGCGGCAGTCCTCGAGGTGCGCCGCCACCCGGCGGGCGGTGACCTCGTCGGTCGCGCCGTCCAGGTACGCCTGCAGGACCCGGGTCACCCGCATGCAGCTCATCCGGCGCTCGGCCGCGTCCCGTCGCCACGACAATGCGCTCATCGGACACCTCGCCCCGGCATCGGCCTGGCCGCCGCCGGTCGGACCCAGATCCGGTTGCGCTCCGGGTGCAGTCCGCCTGTCGCGGTTCCCTCCGGCACTCCGAGCAGCCCGGCCGCCTCCGTATACGACAGGCTGTCTATGTCGACCAGCAGGCCTGGGCCGGTGGCGCCGGAACCGCCGAGGCGAGAGGATGCGCCGACTCGGCGCCGGTCGACCCCGGCCTCGCTCATGAGCGTCAGCAGCCAGTCACGCGGCTGCTTTCCGTCACACCGGTCGATCGCCCGGTAGGCACGCAGCAATGTGTCCCGAACAAGGTCCTCGGCGTCCGCGGGCCGCGCCGTGAGGGTCCTCGCCACCCTCAGCAGCATCTCCACCTCGGGCAGCCCCAACTCCGCGAAGGTCGTCTCCCGCACCACTTCGGCACACGGCAGTCGCTCTTCCACGACCACGAAACCCTGCGGCCGCGACTCCGTATTCCGCTCTTCCGGGGCTGCCTCTGGGTCGCCCTCTGGGGGCCGGTGGCACCACGGAGCCAACCGGGGCGGAACGGAGGGCTCCCGGTCATGAGCCCCCGTTAATCCGTTGGAATGACTCGCAAAGCAGCAGGCTGCAAACGCGTTTGGGGGAAAGTGGCGCGGCATGCGATGTGGTGTCAGTGTGGAAAAGGATGCGGGCTCGGAAGGAGGTGGCGGGCCATGCATCAGGCAGCGGCGCGGGAGCAGGCCTTCACGGCCTACGTGCTGCCCGAGGTGGAGCTACTGTTGCGGGCCGCAGCGGCGCTGAGCGCGGGGCCCGCCGACGCCGAGGACCTGGTACGGGACACGTTGCTGCGCGCCCATGCCGCCATGGACCGGTTCGACGGTGAGCATCCGCGCGCCTGGCTGCTGACTCTCATGCGTCGAGCCGTACTCGAGCGGCAGCATTCCCGCATTGTCCTGGACACCGGTCCCGCACGGCCTTCGTCACCACAGCCCGTGGTACCCGGTGGGGGCTTCGACGAGGCGGTCGGCTCAGCTCTCAGCTCACTACCGGGCAGGCAACGGCTGGTGGCACAGCTGGTGGACAAGGGCGGGCTCAGCTACGCGGAGGCCGCCGGGCTGCTCGGTGTGCCGGAGAGGATCGTGGCCCACCGCGTGCACCGTGCCCGTAGGCGGATGAGGACCCGGCTGGCCGCGGAAGGAGCCATTCCGCGGAAGGCCGACGACGAATCCTGGCGTCCGCCGGACCGACCAACCGGCACCGGATGAGCCGCAGCGGTGACCCGGATCCTGCGACGAAGACGTACGTCGCCCCCGAGTCGCCGACGGCAAGACCCACCTCCCGACAGCTCTACAAGATGCCTCAACACTCCGACCGAAACACCGCAACGAAACCTGTCACACTCGGCCGCGGCGTCGCGAGGCTTGCCACGGCCGCGACGACCGTCGCCAGTACCGACCCCGCGCCCGTCGTCGTGCGCTTGCTGATCACCCTCTCGGTCGGCTGCTCGCTCAGCGAGCGCTTCGAATTGCGGGCGGTGGCGGCATGGCCGGACGGGCCGCCGGGCGGAGGAGCGCCGGCCGACGCGTGAGAACTGATCAGGGGCCTGGCCGTGGGCCCATGGCCAGGCCCCCGTCAGGCAGCTTCTCGCCCGGAGCGTCGGTCGGGTACACGTCGATGGGCTCGGCGTGCCACATGGTGCCGGCCGAAAGCAGCCCGGTCGGGCCTGGCACAGTAGCCCGACTCGGCCACTTGCGGCACCCGGCAAGCCGGTCACCCGAAATATCCCCCCACCGGTCATCACACGAATGGCTCGGAACACCTTTGGGGGAGGTAACCTCCCGAAGCTGTTGGGCGGTCCCTGGCAGCGGAGGACCAACTCCGCCTCCGGTTCCGCGCTGCGCTTGCGAGCCGTGGCCGGCTCGGCCTGCGCGTGAGGACGAGGCCGAGGCGCCACTTCGATCAGGTCGTGGACCGTGTCGACGAGCCGGCACCATTCACCGAACGCTGCGGCCAGGTACCGGGACCTGGGTTCCCTGCGTACCAGGTGCTCGTGTCAAGGAGCGTCGTGATGGTCTTCTCCGTATCTCATCCGGCCCATCGAGGCGCGTTTTCGCGATCTTGGATGAGGTCTCCGACTCGAAGCGAGAGATGGCGTTTGGGGTACGGCCTGGACACCTGTGTACCAGCCGACCGAACCGTCGGCCGCAGACCCGGAATCGACGTCCGTGGATGACGGTCTCACCTGCCCGGCCCGGCGCCTTCGCTCCTCGGCTGAGGTCCTGGCGAGAAGGCTCTCTGCCTCTGCCACGGCGTCGGCGGCGTTGCGTTGTCCCATCAGGACGCTGAGTGTATAGGCGGCGTCGTCGAGCCGACGGTAGCTGAGCGGGCATGCCGGATCGTGCAGCAGGTCGGCCCATGCGGACCGGTAGGCGTGAAGTGCTGCAGCGACGGTTCTGACGTGGGGCATCAGCATCTTCGTGTCCACACCTCCCGGTGTCGGCCGGTATGCCGCCGCCCGGCAGTGCCGGAACGGGCCTGCCGTGCGACGGCCTCGCCGCAGCACCGTGCTCGTCAGGACTCGGTGATCTCGATGTGCCGCGGCTTGGTGGCCTGCGCCTTGGGCACGGTGACGGTCAGGATCCCGTCGTGCAGGGTCGCGCTGACCGCGTCGGACCTGACATCGTTGGGCAGGAGGACCTGGTAGTCGAAACGGCCATTTCGCCGGGTGCTGCGGCGCAGGACGCCCTCCCGTTCCCGCTCCGTGTACTCCCCGGTGATGTGCATCTCCCGCTCGCTCATCTCGATGTCGATGTCGTCCCGCCTGATCCCGGGCAGTTCCGCCTCGATCAGATAGGCGTCGTCGGTCTCCCGCACATCGGCCGCCGGCGACCAAGCCGACGCGGCGGGACCGGCGGCGACGCCTTGCAGCAGCCGGTTCATGCGCTCGAACAGCTCGTCGAACTCGGCGGCGACGGGTTCACCCCATCCGGAGCCGGGAAACGACCTCTCCATCAGGCTGCCGGCCCGGCGTCGTACAGGCAGCGTCATCGCGGTTCACCTCCGCGAGAGTGGGTCATTCGGGTCACTTTCCATATTGCGCGTCCCCGCCGAGCAGGGCGACTCAGCCGCCCGTGCGAGCCGGCTCATGCTGCCTTCGTCGTCGGCGAGGCCCAGTCGCCCCATGAGCGCCGGCTCACTGAGGGCCAGTACGTGCCGCAGTTGTTCCCGCAACTCCGCGTACCGCACACCTGTTACAGGTCGTTGCACTGCCACGCCAACACAACGGCATGAGCCCGGCGCGCGATGTGCGCCGGATGAGTGGTGTCGCAACCCCACCGGCAACAATGCGATCGTTTTGTCTGTGGCTGGGCTTCTGACCGAGCTTAGGGCTGCAATGCCAGGACGAGGTTGGGCACTGGAGCAGGCCGGTGAAGTCGGTCTGCTCCAGTGGCCACCGACATCGGCCGGGCGGTCACCGGGCGCCGCCGAATCGGGCCGCCTCGCGCGGTCCCGACGCAAGCAGGGCGGTGCCGAATTCGCGCAGGCGGGCCAGGCTGGTCTCGTCCGGAACCTCCTGGCGGGCCAGTGAGTTCTTGATTTCCTGGTAGACGGCCGTCTCCGGACCACAGCGGCGGCAGTCCTCCACATGCGTGGCGAACCGGCGTGCGGTGTCCTCGTCGGCCTCGCCGTCCAGGCAGGCCTGCAGCATCCCTGCCGCTTCCCTGCAGCTCATGCTGCGATGCGCCGCGCCTGTCCGGTGCCCGATCACATCATGCTCCTCTTCGGCTTCGGTGCGAGTCCGGCGGCCGCGAGCTCAGTCCTTATGCGCTTACGGGCCCGGTGCAGGCGGCTCATCACGGTTCCCTCCGGTACGTCGAGCACCTCGGCTGCCTCCGCGTAGCTCAGCCCGCCGATGTCCACAAGGCGGACGACCTCCCAGTGCTTGTCCGGCAGCGCGGCCAGCGCGGCAGCGACCACCTCGTCGAAGCTCTCACCGACCACCACGTCCTCCGGCGAGGCCTCCGCGCCGACCGCGGTCAACCGCTCCAGGTCGGTGTCCGGATCGTCCAGGAGGTGGGGCCTGCGCCGACGGTGCCGGTTGATCTCGGCGTGGCGCATGATGGTCAGCAGCCAGGCCCGTGAATGCTCGCCGTCGAACCGGTCGATCGCCCGGTACGCACGCAGCAGCGTGTCCTGCACCAGATCCTCGGCATCGGCGGGCTGCGCGGTCAGCGTCATCGCTACCCGCAGCAGGACCTCCACCTCGGGCAGCACGAACTCCGCGAACGCCTTGTCCCGCGTCTTCGGCGGCTGCGCCACAGCGTCTCCCACGGACTAGAAGCCCCCCGGACAAATGGAGCATTCCACGGAATGAGGCAGGTCTTAACGCGGGTTTCCGGTACATGCCGAAGCTGAGCGCTCCCCATGGCGTGCCGGTGGCAGGCGGAGTGCGCCGAGTGACTGCGCCATCTGTGGCTGTGCCGTGCGGTCGGAGCCTATGCGGACGAGGATCTCCATCCGCACCGGAAACCCACCTCGCTGATCGACGTGCGGATACGCCGCCCGGGGCGACACATGATGCTACGGCTTCGTGGTCATCGACCTGCTGCACGGCCTGGCTGCCGTCTCGGTTCCGGTGGACATGTCGATGGTGATGGGGCACATGAAGGAGGCGATCGTGGCGATGATCCAGCGGCTCTTCTTCGGTACCGCGGGGGTGAGCGCCGACCGGGTGCGTCCCCCGTCGGCACAGATCCATCCGACCATCGATGCCGAGGCGTCGGACATCCAGAACTCCGGAAGGGCATAGACCATGAGTGCTGTCGCCCTCATCATCCTCGCCGACACCGAGAGCCACGCCGACCTCGGCAGGGCCTTCAGCGCCCTGGCCGCCGCCATGAAGTCCAAGGGCGACGACGGCATCCGGCTCGTCTTCGACGGATCCGAAGGTCACCCCCGTATCCGCCGACTCGTCGCGGACAGCTACGAGGTGATCCCCCTGCAATGGGACCCGCCAAGCCTGAGAGGCTCGGTGCCGTAGCCGCCGGTACGTCAGCACTGTCGATCTCGGAAGCGCCAACTCCCGACCAGGAGGGCAAGTTGCCGTTTACCGGCGACGATTCGGAGGCCGGCACCAACTACGGGTAGGCGCGTGGCCGTTCGTCACTCTGCCCCTGCAGGCCGAAGACCGGCTGGTCGTCGGAGAGGAAGCGAGCCTTGTCGATGGCAGGGATGCCGTCCTGGCCCAGGGCCGCCGACGACGGCGGCACCCTCATACCTGGCCCCGGTTCGGTTCACGGTACGTCCGCCGCCGACGCCGCTCCAGGCTCGGGCGGGCCGGCCTGATCGGGCGTCACCGGGTGGAAGTCCCAGTCGGCGGCCTTGGCGACCGCCTCCAGCTGGGAACGTGCATCGAGCTTCTCGAGAATGCCGCGTACGTGGGTGCGTACGGTGGCGTAGCTGATGGTGAGACGGTCGGCGATGGCCCGGTTGTCCAGGCCCTGGGTCATCAGGGCGAGGATCTCCTGTTCACGGCCGGTGAGGCTCTCCAGCCGCTCCGCCTGCTGCGCTGTGCGGCGGGCGCTCTCGCGGTGGCGGGCGAGGACCTCCATGAGGGTGCGGGCGGGGATCAAGGTCTCGCCCGCGGCCGCCGCGCGGATGGCTGTGGCGATCTCGTCCCCGCCGGCCGACTTGAGCAGGTATCCACTCGCACCCGCCTCGACGGCGGCCAGCAGTGCGGCATCGCTGGTGTCGGCGCTCAGGAAGACGACCACGACAGCCGGATCCTGGGCGCGGATGCGGGCCGCCGCCTCGGCTCCCGTGCCATCCGGCAGCCGGTAGTCGATGAGTGCCACCTGCGGGGACAGTTCGACCGTCATCGGCACGGCTTCGGCGACCGAGTCGGCCCAGCCGACCACGGTCAGGTCGTCGTAATCGTCGAGCAGCGCCCACAGCCCCTCGGCGACGGCCCGGTGGTCCTCGACGAGCAACACCGTGATGAGCTCGGGCGGGCTGATCACGGCTCGGCATCCTTCAATGCGGACTCACTGCTGTTGTCCTGCGCCACGGACTCCGTGAGCGGGACCCAGAACTCGACGGTGGTGCCGACCCCCGGTTGACTCTCGACGCGGCTCCAGCCTCCCGCCATCTGGGCGCGTTCGTGGATGAGGGTGAGACCGAGGTGGCCCGGGCGGGACTCCACCTCCAGGGGGTCGTAGCCCACGCCGTCGTCGACGATCCGCATCAGGCAGCCGTCCTCCACGCCCAGCAGCTGCACGCGCACCATCTTGGCCCGGGCGTGTTTGCGCACGTTCATCAGGGCTTCCTGCGCCGTCCGGTAGACCAGCACCATGGTCTCGACGGGCAAGCTCTCCTCCAAGTGGTCCTCGAACTTGTAGTGCGTGCCGATCTCGGCGCGCATCCGGTCGAGGAAGGTCTGCAGTGCGGTGGCCAGGCTGCCGTGCTCCAGGCTGGAGGGCCGCAGGTCGAAAATGAGCTGACGCAGACGGCTGAGGGAGAGCTTGAGAGTCTCGTCCAGCTTGTCCATCACCTGGACGTCCTTGGGGTCCGTGAGACGTCTGCGCAGCTGCTGCAGGCGCAGTCCCACGGCGGTGATGACCTGGATGGTGTCGTCGTGGATGTCGGCGGCGATGCGTTTGCGTTCTTCTTCCTGGGCGTGGATGAGGTGGCTGAGCAGAGCCTGCCGGTCCCGGTCGGTGCCCTCCAGCTGTTCCAGGCTGCGTTCCAGGACGAATTGGGCGCGTTGCACTTCGGTGATGTCCCTGACGGTCAGGACCGTGAACACGCCTTCGGTGCTGCGCAGCGGGCTGACGCTCACGTCAGCCGGGAACTGCTTGCCGTCCTGACGTCGGCCGACCAACTCCATGGTGTGTCCGGACGGCTCCTGGCGCGGGTCGCTCCAGTCCCGCAGTGAGACGGTCAGCGGCTGGTCGGGCAGCAGCGTCTCGACTCGCAGGCTGAGCAACTGCTCGCGGCTGTAGCCGAACAGGGACTCGGCGCGAGCGCTGACCTGACGGATGCGGCCCTCGGGGTCCACGACCATCATCGCGTCCGGGGACGACTCGACGAGCTGACGGAGCCGGTCCCCGGTGGCGCCCGCGTCGCTGAGATCCATCACATACACCACGTAGCGCGGGCGACCACCGCGCAGTCGGCCGCCGCCGACCTGGACAGGGAACTCGGAACCGTCCCTGCGCAGCCCCTGCGTCCGCCTGCCCGGAGTGAGCAACTGCTCGATGAGCCCTGTCTGTTCGGGCAGCAGGTCTGGCAGCCGCTTACCGCGCAGCTCGGTGGTGCTGTAGCCGAACATGCGCCGGGCCTGGGTGTTGGCGAGTTCGACGCGGTCCTGCATCCCGGTGACCAGCACACCGCATGGCGCTTGCTCGAGCAAATGCAGACATGCGTTCTCATCGACGGGTGCGAGCGGACGCTCCGCCGGCATGTGCGGCAGCGGGAGGCGTCTCAGGGGCTTCAGGCAGACTTCGGCAAGCTCGGCCGACATGCTGAACTGGCCGCGGGCCGCACGGGTGATCGCCTCCAGGATTTCCGACGCCGGTGCGCCCTTGACCAGGTAGCCTGCGGCCCCGGCGGCCAGAATGCCCGTGACCGTCTCCCGGTCGGCGTACGCGGACAGTGCCAGAACTTTTGTCTCCGGTGCCCGTTCACGGAGGGTACGTACCGTCGTGGCGGCATCCCCTCTGGGCATCTGCACATCGAGGACCAGCACCCGCGGGCGCGTCTGAACCGCCACCGAGACGGTCTGTGCGTGGTCGACGGCCAGACCCGCCAACTCGAAGGCCGGCTGCGACTCGACCAGGTCCGCGAGCGCCTCCCGGACCCTCGCGTCGTTGTCGGCCACCATCACGGGGATACCGTGGTTCATGGCTGCCCGCTCCCTCCGAACACGGCGTCCGGCAGGTGGCGGGTGCGGAGCTGGTCACGCCGGTGCACTCCCAGGAACGGCATGACGTCGGCGATGGGGGCGATCAGGACGTCGTAGTGGCCGCCGATCCGGTCACAGACCGCTATCGCCATCACCGCGTCCCACACCGCCGCCCAGAACGCCCAGTCGTGCCGATGGTGGGTCTGGGCCGCGTCCAGGGCGGCCCGGCGGGCCACTGACGCCGCCACGAGGATGCGGTAGCGCTCCTCGTCGCTGGTGGTGCGCCGGACCTCCGCCCAGGCCTCGGCGCGGGTCTGGCTGGAGGTCTGTCGCCACACCGCGGCCACCCGGTCGATCTGCTCCGGCGTCAGGTCCTCGATGTGGGTGAGAAACTGCAGGACTCGTCGGCTGTTAGGCCCGAAGACGACACTCATGGCCTTCTCCTCGCATCTTCGTCACTGTGCGGGGCACGGAGGACCGCTCCGTTCTGCCCGGCCTTACTGCCCCTGTCCCTGTTGTCCCTGTCCCTGTCCTTGTCCCTGTCCTTGTCCCTGTTGGGTCTGGTTGACGCCCGCCTTGGCCTTGCCGCCGCTCTTGTTCCCGACGAGCATGAAGGCCACGCCGCCCTCGTCCGCCTTGGTGATCGGGTAGGAGCCGACAGCCTCCGCCGCGCCCTGGTCGTTGACCTGGAAGGTCGTGATCTTCTTCGCGTCGCCGTTCGGGCCACCGGCGTAGAGGGTCACGGTCTCGTTCGGGGCGAAGCCGGTGACGTAGAAGCTCACCGACGTACCGGCCTTGCCCGAGTACGTGCTCGGCTCGGCGGTCGGCGTGTACGGCAGTACGTCGAAGCCCGCACGGACCACGGACCGGGTCCGGTCGCCGATCGCGGTGAGGCTCTGCTCACCCTCCAGACCGAACGGCACGTTGAAGGACACGGACCCGACATTGCCGTTGGCGTCGGCGTTCGAGGTGAATGCGGGTATTCCGCTGGCGGTGTTGATGTAGAAGAGTACGCGCTCGTCCGGGGCGAATCCGCCGGCCGACACGCTGATCTGCTGCCCCGCTTTCAGGGCATACGGCGACGACTTGATCGACGGGTACAAGCCCAGGATCTGGAAGGGGGCGGTGGCCGTGGTCTTGCTCTTCTCACCGACCAGGATCAGGGTGCTGGCGCCGGTCGGGGCGACGCCGACCTTGACGTCCGCGCGGCCGATGCCGCCGGAGCCGTCGGCGGTCAAAGTGGCGTCCGGCGTACCGCCGACCCGGCCCCAGAACACGTCGATCCGCTCCCCGGCCCCGAAGCCCTGGACGCTGAGCGACACGGGGGCGCCGGGCTTACCGACCGTCTTGCTGATCTTCACGGAGCCGACCACGCCACCCGAGATCAGCTGGGCCTCGGCCGCCTTGTCGCCGCCGCGCTGCATCGCGACCAGAGTGGCGCCCTTGTTGACGTCCTCCGGCACGGTGATCTGCGCATTGAGCGACCCGGTCTTGTCTGTCTTCGCCGTCCCTACAGCCTTGCCCGTGGTCTGCTTCGACGCGGTCTTCAGCACCAGGTCCACGGCGGACCTGGCGTCGAAGCCCGTGCCCTCGACCGTGGCCTGGCCGCCCGGCGTGACCAGGCCGGGGTTGACCACGATGATCGGCCCGGACGCGCGAGGGATCTTCTGCTGCCCCAGGTGGACCGTCTTCGGCTTCTGCGTGGGCGTCACTATTTCCGTCGGTGCGCTCTTCTTGTTCCCGGACTTGCCGCCGGTGGTGTTCAGCGCGCCGCCGAATCCGCCGCTCTTCGCGATCACTTGGACGAGGGAGCCGACGACCACGAAGGCTATGGCGATCATCAGGACCTTCTTCCAGGTGAATCGCCTCTTCTGCTGCTCGCCCTGGGGACGGGACTGCCCGGTGTTCGTGGAGCTCTCGGGTATGTCCTTTCCCCCCTTCTCAGGGTTCACGGGCATGTCGGTCACCTCCTTGGCCCGGGACTAACCGACCCGGTAGATCTGCAGCTTGATGTCGCCCTGGCTGGTCTCCCAGACCTGCTTCGAGTGCTTAAGGGCGGTCAGGATCCAGTTCTCGCGGCCGTCGCCGTTGTTGCCCTCCATGGATTGCAACATCTTGTTCGACATGATGATGTAGTCGACGTTCTGCCAGTTCTTGCCGAAGAGCTTGTCGCGCACGTCCGGGTCGGAGGAGGCGTTCCAGTGGGAGTGCGCGAACGGGTAGAAGGGGCGGACGTCGTGGAGGTCGCTCCACAAGTCGTCGTCCATGATGATCCGCGCGTTGGCCGGGACGTTCTTCCGTATCCAGGCGACCTGCTGCTCCTGCATGCGCGTCAGGTTCAGCCTGGGCTGGTACTGGTCCGCGATCGCCACGTGTCCCTCGGTGTTGACCGTCAGGAGGTAGTGGGTCGCCGGGATGAGCAGGAGCATGGCTCCGGCCGTGGCGAGCACCGCGATCCTCAGCCGGGGCCGCAGCCGGTCGAGCAGCCGATCGCCCACCATGCCGATACTCATCGCGAGCAGCGGGATCATCGGGGCGATGTAGAAGTCCAGGAGCACGCTGCCGCGCACGAGATAGAAGGCGTAGGCGAGCGCCATCGTGCCGACGACCAGGAAGCCAATATTCTTCTGCCGGTCTGTGAAACCCCAGTACAGGGCGGCCACCATGGCAAACAGGCCGAGCAGCAGGAACAGCCCGTCCTTGGGGATCCAGCTGGTGTACAGGAAGCTGCCCGAGCTGAGCGGGGAGCCCTGGTTGCGGTTGAGCTGCCACCACAGGGTGTACAGCAACGACACATGGTCGGCCGGAGGGTTGCTCAGGTCGAAGTCGAAGCCAGTGGGCAGCAACTCGTTCTTCAGCACTGCGTACAGGACATAGGCACCAACCGGGGTCGCCATCGCAAACGGCCACAGTGATGTGGCGAACCGGCGCTGGGTGGAGCCCTTCACCCTCCGCTGCAGCAGATACACCAGGCTGGGCACGAAGAACAGCGCGTTCTCCTTGGTGATCAGGGCGACCC
The DNA here is from genome assembly GCF_040682555.1 of Streptomyces sp. NPDC051172. Classification (NCBI taxonomy): domain Bacteria; kingdom Bacillati; phylum Actinomycetota; class Actinomycetes; order Kitasatosporales; family Streptomycetaceae; genus Streptomyces; species Streptomyces sp. NPDC051172. The sequence goes on along the minus strand of NZ_JBFBBE010000077.1, from coordinate 5,038 downwards.
CCAACGCCGCACCGGCCCCGAGCGCATGACGGACCCTCAACTCGCTGCCGAGCAGCAGGTACAGGCTCAGCAGCACCCAGAACATCATCAAGTTGTCCAGCAGGACCTGCCGCTGGTAGTACACCGCGAGCGGCGAGACGTTGTAGAAGAACGCCGCCACCGAGGCGGCCAGGACGCTGCCGGACAGCCTCCGCACGATCTCGAAGAGCAGCGCCACGCTGGCCAGGTGCACCAGCAGCATCAGAAACCGGCCGGTGTTGACCGCATTGCCGAAGGTCTCGAACTGGTTCGGCAGCGGGAAGGCCCAGCCGGCGAGCTGGATCCAGCCGCCCGGCGCGTGGTCGTAGTCATAGGTGTACGGCGACAGGCTGGTCTGCCGTACCAGCGACCAGGCCCGCTGCATGTAGATGCCTTCGTCGGTGAGGTACAGCGGGTACTGGAACAGGTGCCAGCCATGCGTGAGAAGCCCCGTGAGCACGGCGGCGCCCAGCGCGCTGGCTCCGCCCCGCCCCAGCCCGGAGAACTCGCCGGCCATGGTGGCCGACTGCGGTTTCGGCTCGACGGGCGACGGGGACTGTCCGGCCGGCTCCTCGTCGTGGACCACCACCAGCCGCGGCTTCGTCTCACGCGACATGGGAGTTCGCCTCCGACGCCTGGGTCCGGTGGGCGCCGACGTGCTGGGTCTTCTCCCAGTCGTTGCGGCCGGTCATCTGACGCCGCATGGCGCGAAGCGCGGCATAGGCAAGGACGAGTTGGTACGGGTACCAGGCGATGGCCATGCGCAGGACGGCCTTCGGGCTGGCCTGCAGCCCGTGGGCGTCGGTGAACTCGTACAGGCCCACCGCCTGTGTCACGAAGTGCGCCATCAGCATGAGCACGGGCAGCCAGGAGACGAGCGCAACCAGCACCGGCACCTTGAGGAAGAACATCATGCCCAGGGAGACCAGAAGATACAGGCCCAGCAGCGCCTGCCCGTGCGGGAACGCCAGCACGTAGAAGGCCAGCCACCGCTGCTTGCGGGTGGGCATCTGCTTCCATGTGCCCTTGCTCAGGGTCTGCATGAACCCCTGGCTCCAGCGGGTGCGCTGCCGCATGAAGTGGCCGAGCGTCGGCGGGGTCTCCTCCTTTGTCACGTACCGGTCGTCGTAGACCACCCGCACCCGCTCCCCCGCGACCGACACTCGAAGGCCGAGGTCCGCGTCCTCGGTGAGGTTGTGCTCGTCCCAGCCGCCCAGGCGCACGAGCAACTCACGCTTGAAGAACACCGTGTTGCCGCCGAGCGGGATGGCCCCCTCAAGGGCGTGGTAGTGCAGGCGGCTCTTGAACCAGAAGAAGTACTCCAGGACGTTCAGCGCGGAATACCAGGTGGACTGGTAGTTCATCAACTGCACGCCGGACTGGACCACGTTGACCTCGTCCTGGGTCATCACCGTGTTCACCAGGTCAAAGATCGCGGGATGGATGTCGTCCTCCGCGTCGAAGATGGTCACCACATCACAACTGGTGTGCGGCAGAGCGGCGTTCAGCCCGTGCGGTTTGTTGATGGGCCTGTCGTCGAAGACGACGACCTCGACGTTGTGCATGCCCTCACGTTCGAGTTCGTCGATCTTCTCCTCGGCCTTGGCGATCGTGCCGGCATCGTCCGCCGAGCAGATCACGAAGACCTCCAGCAGCTCGGGGGGATAGTCGGCGCGCACCACACGCTCGATGGTGGTCTGGATGACGTCCTCTTCGTGCCGGGCCGGCAGCATCACGCTGAAGGACAGCCGCGGCGGCAGGAAGGCGTCGGGCGCCTTCGCCTTCTGTTCGGCGTCCGGCTGGTCCCAGGTGTAGAGCATCAGATACAGCACGTGTGCCGACTGCGCGCTGAGCAGGAGGGACACCAGGACCAGTCCGGCGTACAGGAGGAGCGTCATCAGCTGCTCCTCGGGTTCCAGCCCCACACCCACAGTGCACTGGAGGCGTAGTTGACCGCGAAGGCGGCAGCGATGGCGAGCAGGTTCGCCACCAAGAAGGCGACTCCGCCGCGCACCAGGACCCACAGCAGCAGCACGTTGACCGCAAGACCGCCGAGCATGGACACGTTGAACTTCACGAACCGCCGCATCGACAGGGCGTGCGTGGCGAAGGTCAACCGGTCGTTGAGTACGTAATTGTTGACCACGGCCAGTTCCACGGCCATGGCCGAGGCCGCGACGAGCGGCACCCGCAGGAGTAGGTGAAGGACGGACAGAGCCGCCGTGTTCACGACTACGCCCGTTGCCCCGACTGCCGCGAACATCAGCATCCGGCCGACAAGGTGCCCTCTCGCCCAGTCACCTCGCACTGTGAATGTGGCAGGATGCCCTGAGGACTGCGGTTGGTCCTGCGGGCTCTCGCCGCGTACGGGTGCCGTCCGAATTCGGTGCATCGCGGATCCTCCAAGCGCGAGAACGCCCCCGGCCCTGTCAACAGGGACCTCACCGTTCAGCCTGCGCTTGTTGGTAGCCGCAGACATCACACGAATTCGTGAGCGCGGCTCCCACCTTCGGGGGAAGTCCCCTTCTCCCCCAAATGGGGGAGCGCCCCTCCGCTGGGCCGCTGCGCGAAGCGCCTCCCCCGAAGGGGGGATCCTCCTCTCCCCTATTGGCGGGTACTACGCCCTGCACGGCCAGCAGACCATGAGGAGTCCGGGCCTCTTCCCGTAGAGGCGGCTCACGTCGCATCCAACCAAGGGGTTAGGAGGCGTCACCATGCCAGGTCCCACCAATCCGGGCGTGTTCGCCGGGCGCGCCCTTGTCGGCGCTGCGGCCCTCGCGCTCACTGTCGCGGCGTCGGTCACCACGGCTCCGGCCGGCTACCGCGTGGCTCCTGCCGATTCGGCGCTGCGTGGGTCGGAGTGGGCGCTGTCCGCGCTCAGGGCCGACCAGGCCTGGGAGACCAGCCAGGGGCAGGGCGTGACCGTCGCGGTGATCGGCACCGGAGTCGACGCCTCCCATCCCGACCTCAAGGGACGCGTCGTCAAGGGCGCGGATCTCGCGGACTACTCGACCGGCAACGGCACCCGCGATCAGGGCATGGCGGAGGTACAGGGCACCCACGTGGCCGGCATCATCGCCGGAACCGGCCGCAACTACGGCGGCGACGGCCTGTACGGCCTGGCTCCTCAGGCTCGGGTGCTTCCCGTGCGGGTCTACCGGAACGACGCCCCCGTGGCCGCGGCGACCGCTGCGGGCATCAGGTACGCGGCCCACCAGGGAGCGAAGGTCATCGACGTCGCCGTGTCCTTTCCCCGGCCCAGCGAGGAGCTCAGGTCGGCGATCGAGTACGCGGCCCAGAGCGACGCCCTGGTAGTGGCCGGCGCGGGCGACGACGGCCGGACCGGAAACGCCGCGTCCTACCCCGCCGCCTACCCCGGAGTGGTCGCGGTCGCGGCCAGCAACAAGCAGGGCGACGTCTGGCCGGATTCCCACTACGGCCGGGACGTGGCCCTGACCGCACCGGGCGTCGGCATCCTCACCACGGCCCGGAACGAGGACTACTGGACGGGCTCCAGCACGGCGTACGCGGCGTCCTGGGTCGCTGCCTCCGCCGCGCTGGTGCGCGCCGAACATCCTCGCTGGAACGTGGCCGAGGTCATCCAGAAACTGACCGACACGGCGGACCGAAAGGCACCGCCCCGCTACGACGTCCACCACGGCTACGGGGTTGTCGACCCGGCGAAGGCACTGACCGACCGCGCTTCCTCGCAGGTGGACACCCAGAGCCGCATCACCACCCGGTCCTCGGATACCGGCCCGGCGTTGGTGGTGGCGGCCGTGACCGGCACACTCCTTGTGCTGACCGTCATCGCATGGCTCCTGATCCGACGCCGCATCACCCCGTCGGACGACGACTGACGGCGGGCCGCTTGAACGCCCCCGCCCCCGAGCGCGCGCGCCCCGAAACACCGGCCCCGGGGCGCGCGCAGCCGCGTCCATGGAGAGTACGGCTGGCGGCGCTGCTGTCCGCCCTCGGGCTCCTCGTGGCTGTCGCCACGGTGGTGACGAACACCTCGTTCCTCCAGGACGTGAATCACGGCAGCGCGGCCCTGGCGGAGCCACGTTTCCCCGCCAGGACCCGCCTCTACACCGCCCCCGACGCCCCGGCCGCCCTGTGGGTACGCGAACACCCCGGGGCCTCCTGGGCAGCGGTCATCGCCGGGCGCATCGCCTCGCGGCCGCAGGCGTCCTGGTTCACCGACCCCGATCCCATGACGGTCGCGGGCCAGGTGCACGCTTTGGTCGACGCCGCGCGGGCGCAGCACACGCTGCCCGTGCTCGTCACATACGCCGTGCCCCGCCGCGACTGCTCCGGACACAGCACGGGCGGCACCGGCGACCTCGCCACCTACCGCACCTGGATCGAGAGCTTCGCCCAGGGCATCGGCCCGGCCCAGGCACTGGTGATCCTCGAACCGGACGCCCTCGGGCTCGCCGACTGCCTCAGCCGCCCGGAGCAGCACGACCGCTTCACCGCCCTCTCCTACGCGGGCCGTGTGCTGCGCCGAGACGCCCCCCATGCCCGGGTCTACTACGACGCGGGGAATTCCGGCTGGCACCCCGCCCGGACCATGGCCGATCGCCTCCGGCGTGCCGGTGCCACCCGGTACGCCGACGGCATCGCCCTGAACGTGTCGAACTTCAACAGGACCCATGACGAAGTCAGCTACGGCCGCTCCGTCATCCGGAGGCTGGGCAACTCCCGACTGGGCATGGTGATCGACACCAGCCGAAACGGCGCCGGCCCGTCCCCGGGCCACCGTGCCTGCGATCCACCGGGCCGTCGGCTGGGACACGCCCCGACCCTCGACACGGGCGTCTCCGGCGTCGATGCCTATCTGTGGGTGAAGCCGCCCGGCCAGGCCGACGGCTGTGCGGCGACAGCGGGGACCTTCGACGCGCAGTACGCCTACCGTCTGACCCGATGACGCCGCTGCAACCTCATATCTTCACGCACTCCATATAAGAGACATAACCTACCAAACGGCCGAATTCGGTCTACCTCGATGGAGGTAGAC